>NZ_JAPSHV010000053.1:11788-18656 GCF_031179385.1 Arthrobacter sp.
CTCGCTGCGCTCGCAGCGGGCCCCTCGCCCGATAGCGCCTATCGGGCTCCCACTACTCGCTGCGCTCGCAGCGGGCCCCTCGCCCGATAGGCTTAGACGCATGACGGACTCCCCCCAAACCAGCTGGACCAGCGCTGGCCATCCGCGCCCGCTCATCGACGAGCTGGAGCCGAGTACCGGCGTGATCGCCACTGGGCTGCGCCTGCCCGCAGGTTTCGCCCTGATTGCTGAGGATCCGGAGCTCGGCCCGGCAGTATCGACCTGCCTTGCGAAGGTCGAGAAACAGCTGCGGGAAGCCATCTCCAGCTCCGACCCCCTGGCCGACGCCACCTCCCGGCATCTCGTTGAAGCTGGCGGCAAGCGAATCCGTCCGCTGCTGACAATCCTCGCTTCCCACCTCGGGGATGCAACCAAGGCAGAAGTGGTGGTTGCCGCCGTCGTCGTCGAACTGACGCATCTTGCAACCCTGTACCACGACGACGTCATGGACTCCGCGCCATTTCGCCGTGGAGCCCCGACCGCGCATGAGGTATGGGGCAACTCGGTAGCCATCCTGACCGGCGACCTGATCTTCGCGCGGGCGTCCATCCTCGTCTCTGAGCTGGGCTCGCGTGCGCTCGGGATCCAGGCGCGAACCTTCGAGCGGCTCTGCCTCGGCCAGCTGCACGAGACCGTCGGCCCGCAGGACGGCGAGGACCCCGTGGAGCATTACCTCTCGGTCATCGCCGACAAGACCGGCTCCCTGGTTGCAGCGTCAGGCCAACTGGGTGCAATTTTTGCGGATGCGCCGGCGTCGGCCGTTGACGTCATGATTTCTTACGGCGAGAAGGTCGGCGTGGCCTTCCAGCTTGCTGACGACGTCATCGATGTCACTGGGCTGAAGGCGAAGTCCGGAAAATCCCCGGGCACCGACCTGCGCGAGGGCGTACCCACGCTGCCGGTACTCCTGCTGCGCCAGGCTGCTGCTGCCGGCGATGAGTCAGCGCAGCGTGTACTCGAATTGGTGGACGGCGACCTGACCTCGGACGAGGCTCTGGCCGAAGCTGTGTCCGCCCTCCGGGAGCATTCCGCGACGCAGCAGGCCTGGGCTGTAGCGCAGCAGTGGGCGGAAGACGCCGTAACTGCCCTCGACCCGCTGCCCGAGAGCACCGTGAAGACGGCGCTGGCGAGCTTCGCGCAGGCGGTTGTCAGCCGGGACGTCTAGCTGCGCTGGGGGTTTTCCCCTGCCCACAATCCTGCACATTCTGGGCTGCCCGGAGGAGTGCCGGCGTGCCCGCCCGCGTCACTGCTGGGGTGACGGTGGAGAGGTTGACGAGGAAGTGCAGGATTATGCGCGTGTGTTAGCCGTTGCGGCGGCGCCCTCGTCGTAGCGCCAGACGGATCTCGTCCAACATGGCTTCCTGCTCGAACATGACGTCCTCATAGCCGTAGCGGAGAATGAGGAACCCGTTCAGAAGCGTCGAGTTGTTTCGGCGGTGGTCCCGGCGGAGCGCCTTGCGATCGGAGTGGAAGGCTGCACCGTCGATCTCGACGACGAGAGAATCGTTGAGGAGGAAGTCGACTCGTCCTACGCCCTCGATGCGCACCTGCGTCTCCACGTGGAACCCAGCGGCGACAAATAGTAGCCTCGCGACGACCTCGATGGGCGATTCAGCGCACCCGGTCACCTGTTGCAGCGCGGTGCGGGCCTTGCCATTTCGATCTCCCTCGAGGTGCTCGAATAGAAAGGAAAGCGCGATATCGCCACGTCTCATGGCACTTGACACCATGACCACTGCTTCAGGCAGGGGACGGCACCTGAGGGCGTGCAGGAGCACGTCACCCAACCCCACCAGCGGTAGGTAAGGGTGAGCGGGCACAGTGAGAGATCGGTGATTCACGTGGACGCCGCTGGCCCCGTCAGGGCAGCACATGTGGAGGGGACCAGATGAATTCAAACACCACAAACCGAAGTGGCTCGCGGCAGAAACGCAGGTTAGGCGACCGTTGTGGGTTACTGCCGAGACGAAGTCAGCAGCGGCTCCTGGGACGGCGAGTATTCCTCGTCGCACTTTGATGACGGAGCCCGAGCTGACAGCGGCATCGATTGCACGGCGGCTGATGCCCCGCTGTCGGAGCGTTCGCACCGGCGCTGCGCCGCCCACACGATGCAACGCTTGAGAGGGATCCATGCTGCAAGTCTCAAACGGCTGGCGGAGCCTCCAGTGGCTTGAGGCGGCTATGTGGGTAAAGTCGGCTGCGGGGGAATCGTGTGGAGCGGCAGTGTTCTGGAGTCCGGTCGGGCCAAAATCCTGCATCTTCTTGACCGGCGGTGAACCTGACCCGCGTGTTCCAGCCGAATTTCCCAACACAGAGCCACATATCCAGCCAGAAACTGCAGGATTGCGCGCGGCACGCGGCCACGGGCACACGAGGACGGAGGACTAGAGGCCGAGCGCTGACCGGAGCTCGGCGGCCTTGCGTGCGCGGATGGCCGGGGCCACGATCGGGCGCTTCGGCGTGAAGTAGAAGCCGTCGTCGTGCCAGCGGGGGAGCACATGCTGGTGGTAGTGCCAGACGTGCTGGCTGCCGGCCGGCTCGTTGTGCTGGCGGGTGGAGACGCCGTCGGGATTCCATGCACGCTTGATGGCGATGGCCATGTCGCGGGTGACCGTCATGATGCGGCCGGCGACGTCGTCGGGCAGTTCATACAGCAGCTCATAATGGGCGCGCGGTGTCACCAGCACATGCCCAGGGTTCGGATCGAAGCCGTGGGAGGCGATGAACGCCAGGACCAGTTCATCCGAGTAGATCAGGTCGCCCGGCTCGCAGAGGTTGGTCGCGAACCTGAACTCGCCCGATGCCAGGTCGCAGAACGGGCACTCGTAGCCCTCCGGCGCGTGGGTATTCCAGGTCATTCGGCCTCTTCGTCGAACACCCAGTCGAACATGTCGAGCATGAACTCGCTGAACGTTCCTTCCTCGTTCTTCCACGAGCCGCGGGCGTTGTTGCGCCGCCATACGATCGGATCCGGGACGTTCAGCTGATCCGCCTTGACTCCCCAGACGAATTTCTCGTCGACGTCTTCCATGAACAGCAGGAACCCGTCCTCGATTTCCAGCTCGTCCGGATCCCACACGTAGTGGAACGCTTCCATGAGGTCCTCGGAGGCGCCGACCGCGAGGTAGAACTCGCGCAGTGCCAGCGGCAGGGGGAAGTCCTGGCCCTCGCGCAGTTCGGCCAGTTCGTCCTCGGACAGGCCGTCTTCCGGCACCCACGCTTCCTCGAAGTAGGCGGGTACAAGGGCGCGGAATTTATCCAGGAACAGCTCGGTCACAGTGGCTCCAGGTGGTGTCGGGGGGATAATTCATCCTATCCCGCGTGCGGGGGTTCGAAATGACGTGATTGAGCCGCGAGCGGTACCTTCCAGCCCGACCGCCAGGCGAGCAACCGGAGGGTAAATACCAGGACGGCGACCGCTATTCCGGTCACGACGTTGAACAGTCCGAGCATCTCCAGTGACACAGCCAGGGTGGCCCCGAGGAACGCGGGGAGCGCGTACAGGTCACCGGAGAAAAGCTGCGGCACCTCGTTCGCGACGACGTCGCGAAGCAGTCCGCCGCCGACGGCGGTTGTCACCCCAAGCAGCACTGCCGCCACGGGATTCAATCCTTGGTCGATTGCCTTGAGGGCCCCGACGATGCAGAACAGCGCCAAACCGCCGGCGTCGAACAGCACCAGAAGCGTGCTCACCTTCTCGAGGTGGGAGAAAAGGAAGAAAACCAGCACGGCCGCCAGAAGCGGCGGCACGAGATACAGCGGGTTGTAGAACGCCACAGGCTCGACGTCGATGATCAGGTCGCGCGCCACGCCGCCGCCCAGCGAGGCAAGGCAAGCCAGCAGGAGCGACCCGATGAGATCGAAGCCCTTGCGAGCTGCCAGCAAAGATCCAGAGACAGCAAAGAAGAAAACGCCGACAAGGTCAAGGATCAGCGGCGCGTTCATGAGGTCTTTGCGTTACGGGACACAACTGTCAATAGTCGCAGGCGGGTGCTTCAATGGCCAACATGCAGACGTCTAACCAACCCGTCCTGATCGCATGTTCACACGGCACCAGCAGCGCTGAGGGGCAGGCCGCTGTAAACCGGTTGCGTGATGAGATGCGTGCGTTGCGACCCGAGCTGGACATCCGCGAAGCCTACGTTGACGTTCAGGAACCTGACCTCCCGGAGGTCGTCGCCGCACTCCCGGACGGGCCTGCTGTCATAGTGCCCCTGCTCCTCTCGGTGGGATATCACGTCAAGGTCGACATCGCTGAGGCAGTGCAGAGCCGGCCGGACACCTTCGCCGCCGCGCCGCTCGGACCCGACCCGAAGCTGGCACAGCTGCTGCAGCAGCGGCTGGAGGAATCAGGAGTGGGGTCGGCAGACGCCGTCGTACTTGCAGCTGCAGGGTCATCGGACGCATGTGCTGCCGTCGACGTGGGGGAGCTCGCGGAGCAGCTCAAGGAGCTGCGCCCCGGGCGCATCGTCGTCGGATACGGCGCCAGTGCGCGCCCGTCGGTTCCCGAAGCCGTAGCCGAGGCGCAGGACGGCGCCCGAAGTCCGGCCATCGCGTCCTACCTGCTGGCGCCCGGCTACTTCCACGACCAGCTCGCCAAGGCAGGTGGGACAGTGGTGAGTGCACCCCTGCTCCCGTCCACGGCGGTGGCCGAAATTGCGCTTGCTCGATACGACGACGCCGTCAGCCGCCTTGAGACGCCGGACCCCACCCGTGACTGTGGCCGTCCCTGCAGGGCGCATGTGTCGGCGTGCGCCCGTCCATAGAGCCGGTCACCTTCGGGTGCGGGCACTGTCAATACTTTGACGCGATTGTGACGTGCCGTGTCGCCACGTGAACGGGTGTTGCCGAACCTTTGAAGGGCGTCTGAAGCGGGTCCTACTGTCGTTACATGACGAGTTCAGTCGCGACCGAAGCAAGCCCGGCAGGCGCACGTAAGCCCCGTGCCACAAGGCCCGCAGCCAAGCCGCACGGCCAGTGGAAAGTCGACGGCACCACGCCCCTCAATGCCAACGAAACCTGGAAGCAGGAGGACAACGGGCTTAACGTTCGGGAGCGGATCGAGAACATCTACGCGAAGAACGGCTTCGACTCGATCGACAGCACCGACCTTCACGGGCGTTTCCGCTGGTGGGGCCTGTACACCCAGCGTCGGCAGGGTATCGACGGCGGCAAGACCGCCACGCTTGAACCCCACGAGCTCGAGGACAAGTACTTCATGCTCCGCGTGCGTATCGACGGCGGTGCTCTCACCACCGAACAGCTGCGCGTTATCGGCGGCATCTCCACGGAGTTCGCTCGGGATTCCGCGGACATCACGGACCGGCAGAACATTCAGTTGCACTGGGTTCGGGTCGAGGATGTCCCGGAGATCTGGAACCGGCTCGAGTCCGTCGGTTTGTCCACCACCGAGGCCTGCGGCGACGTTCCCCGCGTCATCCTCGGTTCCCCCGTGGCCGGCATCGCGAAGGACGAGATCCTCGACCCGACACCGCTGATTCACGAGCTGAGCGAACGGTTCATCGGAGATCCGGAACTGGCGAACCTTCCGCGCAAATACAAGACCGCGATCACCGGCCACCCCAGCCAGGACGTGGTGCACGAGATCAACGACTTCGCTCTGGTCGGCGTGGTTCACCCCGAGCTTGGCGCCGGGTACGACCTTTGGGTGGGCGGCGGCCTCTCCACCAACGCACGCCTGGCCGAGCGTCTCGGCGTGTTCGTTACTCCGGACGTGGCCGCTGAAGTCTGGCTCGGCGTGACCAGCATCTTCCGTGACTACGGTTACCGCCGCATGCGCACCAAGGCCCGCCTGAAGTTCCTCCTGAATGACTGGGGTGCAGAAAAGTTCCGCCAGGTCCTTCAGGATGAGTACCTTGGCTTCGAGCTTCCTGACGGTCCGGCTGCACCGAAACCCGAAACCCCGGGCGACCACGTGGGCGTCCATGAGCAGAAGGACGGCAAGTTCTTCATCGGTGTTTCGCCCACTGTAGGCCGGGTTTCCGGGACGATCCTTACCTCGCTCGCGAACACTCTGGAAGCACACGGCTCCACCCGCCTACGTACCACACCGCACCAGAAGCTCGTGGTCCTCGATGTCGAGAAGGACCGTGTTGAACCGCTCATCGCTGAACTGGATGCGCTGGGTCTTTCGGCACGTCCGTCACTGTTTCGCCGCTCGACCATCGCCTGCACGGGCATCGAGTTCTGCAAGCTCGCGATCGTCGAAACCAAGGTCACCGCCGCCACCGCTATCGCTGAACTGGAGCGCCGGCTCGCGGACCTCGTCGACAACGGGATCCTGACCCAGCCCATAGCCCTGCACATCAACGGCTGCCCCAACTCCTGCGCCCGCATCCAGACGGCGGACATCGGGCTGAAGGGCATGATGCTTCCAACGCCCGACGGCGACCCCACGCCGGGCTTCCAGGTTCACCTTGGGGGCGGCCTGGCAGCCGTCGATCGCGGTGAAGCCGGCCTTGGCCGGACCATCCGTGGCCTCAAGGTCACGGTCGAGAACCTGCCCGACTACGTGGAGCGCGTCGTGCGCCGCTACGCCGAAGACCGCCACGAAAACGAAACCTTCGCCCAGTGGGCACACCGTGCCGAGGAAGGAGTGCTGCAGTGAGCCTGTCACCCCTACACGCCGCCGGCAGCGTCCCCACGTCTGCTGACACCGCACCCCTTACCGACGTCGCAAGCCCTGCCCGCCGCTCCGAGGAGGAGTTGAAGGCGCTTGCCGCCAAAGGCGCCGAAGAGCTCGGCTGGGACTCCTCCGCCGAGCAGGTCATCGCCTGGGTCGCCCGCAACTTCGACCTGTCGCAGGCTG
>NZ_JAPSHV010000054.1 GCF_031179385.1 Arthrobacter sp.
GCCAGGTAGAACGCAGCCAGGACGACGGCGGCGACACCACGCGCGACCTTCCCACCGTGCGTATCGCTTTCAACCGGCCTGAGGTACGCAACGCCTTCCGGCCCGGCACGGTGGACGAGTTGTATCGGGCGATGGACCACGCCCGGATGACTCCGGACGTCGCGACCGTCCTCCTGACAGGTAACGGCCCCTCCCCCAAGGACGGAGGTCACTCGTTCTGTTCCGGCGGGGACCAGCGGATCCGCGGCAGGGACGGCTACCGGTACGTAGTACAGAACACAGAGGGCGAGACCAAGGAGACCATCGATCCGGCGCGCGCCGGGCGACTCCATATCCTCGAAGTCCAACGATTGATGCGCACCATGCCGAAGGTAGTCATCGCCGTCGTGAATGGGTGGGCAGCAGGAGGCGGCCACAGCCTGCATGTCGTCGCGGACCTGACCATCGCCTCGCGGGAGCACGGCAGGTTCAAGCAGACCGACGCGACCGTGGGCAGCTTCGACGCCGGATACGGGTCGGCCCTCCTCGCCCGCCAAATCGGCCAGAAGCGGGCACGGGAAATCTTCTTCCTCGCCCGGGAATACTCGGCCGAAGACATGGTAGCCATGGGGGCTGTGAATGAAGCCGTCGACCACGCGCGACTGGAGGACGTTGCCCTCGAGTACGCCGCGGATATCGCGAATCAGAGCCCGCAGGCCATCCGCATGCTCAAGTTCGCCTTCAACCTCGCTGACGACGGCCTGGCCGGCCAGCAGGTCTTCGCCGGGGAGGCAACCCGGATGGCGTACATGACCGACGAAGCAGTGGAGGGCAAGGAAGCGTTCCTCGAGAAGCGCAGCCCTGACTGGTCCAACTTCCCCTACTACTTCTAGGCGCCCATGGAACTCTTCCCCGTTCACACTCCCCAGGGCTTCGATCCGCACACCCTGTTGGCCCCACTCGCTGCCGCCCTGGCAGGCGAGGGTCCCGCTGTGGCGCCGCACGCCGAAGAACACCAGAGCTTCAACGGCGAACTCCCGAACGACGAGATCGCCGCCGTACTCAGCACATCGGGTTCAACCGGCGCACCCAAGCAGACCATGCTCAGCGTCGACGCACTCGCCGCGTCCGCCATGGGCACCGCCTTCGCGCTGAAGGCAGAGGGGCAGTGGCTGCTGACCCTGCCCGTGCACTACGTTGCAGGATTTCAGGTCCTGGTGCGTTCGCTGTACGCCGGGACAAGGCCGTGGGCGATGGATCTCACGGGGAGCTTCAGCCCCCAGCGCTTCACGGAGGCGGCAGGTGAACTGACCGACAAGGTCCGCTTCACCTCGCTGGTTCCTACCCAATTACACCGACTGCTCGAGGACCCGGCGCCGGAAACCATCAAGGTGCTGCAGCGGTTCAACGCGATCCTGCTCGGCGGAGCCGCTGTGACTGAAGGCCTGCGGAACCGGGCCCGGGCGCACGGACTGAAAATAGTGCGCACCTACGGCATGAGCGAAACCTGCGGCGGCTGCGTCTACGACGGCGTCCCTCTCGACGGAGTGAAGGTCACCAACGACGACGGACGGCTCTGGATCGGCGGGCCGGTCCTCGCCGACGGTTACCTCGGCCAGCCCGAACTGACGCGGGAGAAGTTCCCCTTCAACTCCGGCCGCCGCTGGTTTCGCACCGACGACGACGGCACCATTGACGACGGCGTCGTCACCGTCCATGGGCGGGTGGACGACGTCATCATCACCGGCGGGCTTAAAGTCTCTGCTGTCGCAGTGTCCAGCGTCATCGAGGGAATGGCAGGGGTCAGCGAAGCGCTGGTGCTCGGGATTCCGCACCAGGAGTGGGGAGCTCAGGTGGCGGCCGCCGTCGTCGGCTCCGTCAATCCGGAGGCGGTACGGCGGCATGCCCAGGAGCATCTGGGCTCGCATGCTGCGCCGAAGATCGTGCTGACGCTCGACAAGCTGCCCATGCTGCCGAACGGCAAACCGGACCGGCTGGCCGTGCGTGCCCTCTTCGAGCAGTCAGCGTTGTAACGCGCTCCGGCGCTGCGAGCCTTCAGACAAGCAACAACAACCGTAGACAACCGGAGGAACACCTTGGCAACAGCTGCGCAATGGGTGGAGGGAGCGCGTCCGCGCACCCTCCCGATGGCGGTGGCGCCCGTGATCATCGGGTGCGCTGCAGCCTTCGACCTCGGGGCGTTCAAACCGGTGAACGCACTTTTGGCCGCGATCGTAGCGGTTCTGCTGCAGGTTGGCGTCAACTACGCGAACGACTACTCCGACGGCATCCGCGGCACGGATGCTGAGCGCGTCGGACCGCTGCGGCTTACGGGCTCAGGGGCAGCCAAACCGCAGCAGGTCAAATGGGCAGCATTCGGATGCTTCGCGCTGGCCATGGTTGCCGGCGTCGCACTGATTGTGCTTTCCCAGGCCTGGTTCCTGCTGCTCGTGGGGCTGGGCTGTGTCGCCGCCGCCTGGGGTTACACGGGCGGCCGCAACCCCTACGGATACATGGGCCTCGGCGACCTGTTCGTCTTCGTCTTCTTCGGCCTGGTGGCAACCTTGGGCACCACGTATACGCAGGCGGGACAGCTCAGTGCCGCTGCCTGGGTGGGCGCCGTCAGCACCGGAATCATCGCCATGGCCCTGTTGATGGCCAACAATGTGCGGGATATTCCGACCGACAGGGAAGCCGGCAAGCTTACTCTCGCGGTCCGTCTGGGCGACTCAGCCGCCCGGGTCAGCTACGTGATGATGCTCGCCGTGGCGCTGCTGCTACCGCTGCTGCTCGTGTATGACTACCCCTGGGTGCTGCTCGTCCTGCTGCTGATCCCGCTGTGCCTGATGCCGAGCTGGCTGATGCTCAAGGGCAAGAAACGCCGGAGCCTCATCCCGGTGCTGAAGCAGACGAGCATCATCAACCTTGGCTTCAGCGTGCTCTTCGGCGCCGGCGTAGTGATCTCCAGCGTACTGTCGTAGCCTCCGGCTGGTCAGTTGCTGCTGAACGGCCCTTCAGGGCTTGCGTGTCAGCCGCCCGGGCTGGCGTGTCAGGCGCCCGGGCTTTAGGGCCGGCGGCGGTCCGAGTTGACCGGAGTATTCGGGTCGAGGCTGTCCTCGGCGTCCGCGTCGCGCAGCTCGCTGGCCGTGCGTACCGGCGGAGCACCGTCACGGAACCTGCGCTGCAGGGTCGAGGCTGCCTCGTTCCGCAGCGAGCGGAAGAACAGGTAGGTGACGCACCAGGCCATGATGGCCGCGGCGATCACGGAGAAGATCGCGCCCAGCCCGAGGGAATAGCAGATCACAAAGAACACCGCGACGAAGCCGAGGCGTAGAGCGGTGAATTTGAGGAAAGGCACGTCCTAAGTTTACTCGCCTACAATTGATGCATGCCGCGCCTGTTGCTGTTCCTCGTGATCCTGGGGATCGCCGTCATTATTTATGCGCTGTTCGACTGCATCATGAGCCGGGCGGAATCAGTGCGCAGCATCTCGAAACCTGCGTGGTTCTTCACGATCCTCCTTGTTCCCCTGCTGGGTGCCGGACTATGGTTTCTGTTCGGGCGCCCCCGCGGGGAGGAACGCCCCAGCCAGCGCCAGACCCGGCGCCCCACCGCACCCGACGACGATCCCCAGTTCCTGCGGAACCTTGAGGTCCGTCGGCGCCAGCAGGCCCGTGAAGCCGAGCAGCGCAAACGCGAGGCGGAGCGTCGCGCGCGGGAAGCGGACAAGAAGAAGAAGAATGACGAGGGCACAGCCAGCGACGGCAAAACAGCCTAGTCCACCCCACATACACCAAGGACCCCCGTACTGCTTGCGCGGTACGGGGGTCCTTTGTGTATCAGGGAGGCGGAGTATCAGACTCCGGCGTAGCTGTGCAGGCCGGAGAAGTAGATGTTCACGATCGTGAAGTTGAAGACGATGCACAGGTAGCCGACGATCGAGAGCCAGGCGGCACGCGTGCCCGTCCAGCCGCGGGTGGCACGGGCGTGCAGGTAACCCGCGTAGACCACCCAGATCACGAACGTCCAGACTTCCTTGGTGTCCCAGCCCCAGTAGCGGCCCCAGGCCTTCTCCGCCCAGATGGCTCCGGCCATGAGGGTGAACGTCCACAGCACAAAGGCGATCGCGTTGATGCGGTAGGAGAGATTCTCAAGGCTGAGCGCCGAGGGGACGAGGCGCATGAACGGCATCCGGTCCCCGCCGCCGGCGGCGAGGCGTGCCACGCGGCTGGCCTGCAGGAGCTGCAGTACCGACATCGCGAAGGTGAGGGTGAATAGTGCTGATGCCGCAACGGCCACGGACACGTGGATGATGAGCCAGTAACTCTGCAGTGCGGGCACCAGGTTGGCCACCGGCGTCGGGAAGCCGATGGTGGCTGCGCAGAGCATGACCACCACCAGGCCGATCACAAAAGTGCCGAGGAACCGGAGGTCCTTGCGGGTGAGGACCAGCAGGAAGACGACCGCGACCACCAGCCCGCCGGTGGTGCAGAACTCGTACATGTTGCCCCAGGGCACGCGGCCGGCGGCTACGCCCCGGCTGACCACGGCAACAGCATGGACAGCAGCAGCAAGAACGGTGAGTGCGACGGCGATGCGCGCGGCCGAGCGCTTTTCGCCCTGGTAGTCCATGGCATCATCTGCCGTGGACCCCTGCAGCGCGCCCGCTGACTTGCCGCGCTTACCACCGGCAACCGCGCCGGCGAGCACGAGCTGACGCTCCTCGGCGGTCTCTGCCAGCCCGGCTTCCATCTCGCGGATACGCCGGCTGCTCTTGACGAGGTCCCAGGTGAAGGCCAGGAACGCCGCCGTGTAGGCAAGGGCTGCGAGCAGCATGAACAGCTCGCTGTACTGCCCCAGAGTCTGGTTTATGTTCTGCATCAGTTGTCCTTACCGCTTCCGGGCGCCGACGCCCCCACGTGCGCTGTCTCATTCTCGTCGTGTTCGATGGTGTCCGCCAGCCAGCGTTCCCGCAGCAGCTTCTCGATCGCTGCCCCTTCTCCGGCGAGCCTGTGGTCCTCCCCGCGGGCCAGCAGCCCGTACTCGACCGTGACGCGGCCGTCCGGACCACTGGCCGCCCTTATCCACACGCGCCGGCGGCCGATGAACAGCGACGCGCTGAGCCCCGCCAACGCCAGCGATGAGAACACCAGGGCGCCGAGCTCTGCGGGGTCATGGGTGATATCCAGGGCGGCGTAGCGTCGCAGCCCGTCGAAGGTGATCGAGCCCTTGCCTTCGGGGAGTTCGAAGGTTTCCCCGGCGTCGAGGACAATGCCGCCTGCTTCGCTGTTCCGGCTGTTCAGCTCGGTCAGTGTGTCGGTGTCCAGGACGTACACGTTCTGGGGCTCGCCGTCGTCCAGGCCGAGATCGCCGTAGTAGGAATTCAGGTTCAGCTGCGGCAGGAACGGATCAGGGTCGCGCGAGAAGGAAACTCCGTTCTCATCGATGGCCGCTGTGGGCAGGAAGAAGCCGACAAACCCGAGCTGCTCCGGACGAGCGTCCGGTACCTTCAGCACCATCAAGGAGGTGAACAGTCCGTCCTGCGGAATGGACACCACCGGCCCCTGATGGGCGATGTTTCCGTCGCCGTCCCGCACGGTGACCACGGGTGCATAACCATTCCCGACGAGGTAGACGCTGGTGCCTCCGATTGTCAGCGGCTCGTTGACCTTGAGAATCCGTTGTTCCGGCTCGGCACCGGGAGCAGTTTTTGTGCTCATCGTTGCCGTGAAGTCGATGGGCTGCCCGTAGTGGGTCAGCTGCCGGTCAAACGTCACGTCGAACTTCTCGAGCGTGATCGAGTAGGGGTCGAGGTTGTCCTCGGAGAAGTTGGTGCCCGGGGTGAATGAGTCATAACCCACGAGCGTATTCACGAAGGTCTCGCCTTCAACCACGATCTTCTGACCGCGGTAGCCGAACAGTCCCCCGACCGCCACGGAAACCAGCACGCCGATCAGGGACAGGTGGAAGACAAGGTTTCCGAGTTCCTTCAGGAAGCCGCGCTCGGCACCGACGGAGGGCTGTGAGCCCTGCTCATCGCGCACGTCGACACGGTAGCCACGCTTCTTCAGCAGGGCAGCGGCGTCGACGACGGCGGCATGCGGCGACGTCGGCCGCCCGCCTGCCTGTCCGCCGGACTGGGAATCCGACCCGGACGGCAGGGCGAACGATCCGTGCACCGGCATCCGCGACAGCCTGCTGGGTGTCCGGGGCGGCTTGGACCGCCAGGCACGGCCATGGGCGATGGCCCGCGGGATGACGCAGCCGATCAGGGAGATGAACAGCAACAGGTAGATCGCGGAAAACCAGACGGATGAGTACACGTCGAACAGCTGGAACCAGTCCAGGATGGGTCCGGTCTCCGGATTGTCCCGGATGTACTGGGTGACAACGGCCGGGTTCGCGGGCCGCTGCGGAAAGAGCGATCCGGGTACGGCAGCCACGGCGAGCAGCAGGAGCAGGAAGAGGGCGGTGCGCATGCTGGTCAGCTGCGTCCACATCCAGCGCAGGGTGCCAAGGAACCCAAGAGCGGGGAGCGCGACGTTGTCTCCGCGGTCTTTCGCTGCCATTGAACTGTCCTTAGCTTCTGTCTTCAATTCGGGCTTGGGTTCAGCCATTTTTTACTCAGATCGGTAGCGTGACGCTGCCCAGCCACTGCTGGAGCTCGTTGATCCACAGGTTCCAGACGCCGGACGCCATCAGCACACCAACCAGGATCAGCATGCCGCCGCCCGAGCGCTGCAGGAGCAACCGGTGGCGCCGGAAGAACGCCATGGCGCCCATTCCCCGACGTAATCCCAGAGCGATCAGCACGAACGGCAGCCCGAGACCCAGGCAGTACACAAAGGTGAGCAGAGCTCCCTTGGCGGCACTGGCGCCGTCGTTCGAGAAAGCGAGCAGCTGCACCGCCGAAAGCGTCGGCCCGATGCACGGCGCCCAGCCGAGTCCGAAGGTGAGGCCGAGAAGCGGCGCTCCCCAGAGCCCGCTCGGGACGCGTGCGTGAAGCTTCTTGTCCTGCTGGAACCATGAGAGTCCGCCCATGAAGACGATACCCAGCAGGATGACGACGACACCGAAAACCCGGATGAGCCACTCCTGGGAGCCTGCCATCCATGCTCCGAGCTGTCCGAACAGCGCGCCGTACGCCATGAACACCAGTGAGAAGCCGACGACGAACAGACCGATACCCGCCACCATCCGCCCGCGCTTCTGATCCTGGAGATCAACGCCTGTGAGTCCGCTGACGTAGCCGAGGTACCCGGGAACCAACGGCAATACGCACGGCGAGACGAAGGAGACCAGGCCGGCCAGCAGCGCTACGGGCAAGGCGAGGAGCATTGAGCCGTTCAGCACCGTGTCGGCGAATGCATTCCCTGCGGGAGCGAGCGCCAGGAAGCCGCCGGATGAAAGGGCCGAGGTCACAGCCACTACTCGGCCAGCGCGGAATCGATGAGCGCGCTGAGGGTTCCCTTGTCGGCCAGGCCCAGGATGCGCGCGGAAACGCGTCCTTCCTTGTCGAGCACAATCGTTGTCGGCACTGCCTGCGGCGGAACGTAGCTGGTCATGGAGAGCAGGACGCCGCCGTCGGAGTCGTTGAAGCTTGGGTACGGAATGCCGAAATTGCGCTCGAACGCTTCGGCGTTCTTTTGGCCGTCCCGGATGTTCACGCCGTAAAACTGCACGCCCTGGGCCTCATGCTCCTCGTGGAGGGCCACGAGATCAGGAGCCTCCTCACGGCAGGGGGCACAGGCGGCATACCAGAAGTTCAGGACGGTCACAGTGCCGGGCCACTCGGACGACGAGACGGCATCCCCGTTGTACAGGGCACCCTCGATCTGGACTGGCTCGCCCCGGTCAGCCGCTGCGTACTCAGTGACTGAGCCGTCACCGGCGATGTAGTTCTTGTTACTGCCTTCCGCCGCCTGCTGGGCCAGCGGGTCCTGAGCGGCACAGCCGGAGAGGACAACGACGGCAGCAAGCACCGACGCGGCAAGGCGCATCAGCTTGCCGCTCGGCGGGCGGGGGGCAGCTTCAGTTCGAGTCACAACATCTTCCACGAGTTCTACAACGTGTAGTAATTGTATTACGCTCCCGGGATGTTCTTCGCGCGGGGAAGCAGGTCCGCGCATGGTTCCGCGTACCTCACGCCGGTGAGGTGGTCGCCGTCGAAATAAAGGGAGGTCACGGAGCTCAGCGTGCACTTCCGCTGGCGCGGATCGTGCCACAGGCGCCGGTTCTCCGCAGCAAGGCGGGCAACCCAAATGGGCAGCTGGTGACTGACCATGATGGCCTCGGCGTGCTTGCCGTCCGTCGCCTCAAGCGCGGCACGACGTGCGTCATGGACTGCCGACATAACGCGCTCAACCTGAGCGCTGTACGGCTCACCCCACGACGGCGTGAAGGGGTTCCGCAAGGACTTCCAGTGACGCGGGTGCCTGATCTGATGCGCAACCTGCGCCATACCCTCGAACCTGTTTTCCGCCTCGATGATGCGTTCGTCAGTCACGATAGTGAGGCCGAGCTCCCTGGCTGTGGGCTCTGCTGTTTCCTGCGCGCGCGTGAGGGGTGAGGCGACGAGATGCACGATGTCGGCGCCGTCGTTCCTGCGCTCTGCGAAGAACCCGGCCACCCGCTCCGCCATCTCGCGGCCGAGCTCAGACAGGTGGAACTCGGGCAGGCGACCGTAGAGGATCCCGTCCGGGTTGTGGACTTCGCCGTGGCGCACGAGGTGGACGATGGCTGTGGGCATGATCTAAGTTTCTCATCCCCTGCCGCAGAGGGCTAAATCGCCCGACGTTGCCCGGCATGACGCGACGGAGGAAAAAATATTTGAACATTGAAGCAATCTCTGGAATAAAAGATGCAAATGCATGTTTATTAGAGGTACAGCCCGTACGGCCGACCCGGTCGCACACCATCGAATGCATCACAGATCAGGAGAATCATCATGGCTATCCCCACCGGACTCACCCAGGGCACCTGGAACTTCGACGGCGCGCACAGCGAGGTCGGCTTCACCGTCCGCCACGCAGGCATCAGCAAGGTGCGCGGAAACTTCGACGATGTCGACGCCAGCCTGCAGGTCGGATCCTCGCTCGAGGATTCAAAGATCACTGCGACCATCAAGACCGAGTCCTTCAACTCGAACGACGAGAACCGCGACGCCCACGTGCGCGGCGGTGACTTCTTCGATGTCGAGCAGTTCCCCGAGATGACCTTCGAGTCCAAGCGCGTGGAAGGTGCAGGCGAGACCTACAAGCTCATCGGAGACCTCACCATCCGCGGCATCACCAAGGAGGTTGTCATCGACACCGAGTTCAACGGCGTTGCTGTTGACCCCTTCGGTGCCACCCGCGCCGGGTTCTCCGGCCAGACCGTGATCTCCCGCAAAGAGTTCGGCCTGACCTGGAACGCAGCCCTCGAAGCCGGCGGCGTCCTGGTGGGCGACAAGGTGACCATCAACCTCGATGCCGCCTTCGTAGCGCCTTCAGCCAACTAGACATCTGAGACGTTTCTGGGGCGTGCCGGACCATCCGGTACGCCCCAGCGGTGTTTCTGCCCGAAAACACCTGCCACCGGTGCTTACCGGCGGTACGCTGGGCGCATGAGTACGCCAACAAACGATCCGGACCCTTCAGAACGCGATCCCCGCCGACTTTCGGGCACCGAACCACTGAACCCCGCACAGCCGGGGCCCACCCAAAACTCGGCAGCAGGGCTCTCTCCCGAGCCGCAGAAGCCGTCATCTCCGTACTCCTACCAGGCAGCCCAGCCGGCAGGGTACGCCTATCCCGGCGCGGCCCGTATGCCGGAGGCCGTGCGGCCACCGCTGCCGAAGGAAGTCAACCTCGCTTTCTGGCTGATCATCGCCGCCGGTGTACTGAACTTCGTCAGCACGCTCGTCGGCTCTGGAACCACCGGCGGACCCGCCGCAGCGGCATCCATCGGCATTGGTATTGCGGTGGCGGTGGGCGTGGTGACCACAGGCATTTATGTCCTTCTCGCCATCTTCATCCGTAAGGGTCAGAACTGGGCGCGGATCACCGCGACAGTCCTTGCCGCCATCTCGCTGCTGCTGCTCGTGATGAGCTCGCTGACGCTTGCCGCTCTCCAGGGCAATGCGGAGGTACAGGCGCAACTCGGCGGACAGGACCTGCAGCCGAGCGGATTCGCAATCACGCTGAATATCCTGGTGGTCCTCTTGGGAGTAGCGGGCGTCGTCCTGTGCTGGCTCAAGCCCTCGAACCGCTACTTCAAGCCGCAGCAGATCACGTACTAGAACGCCGGCTACTGCGCGGCGCGGGCGCTGGGTCCCGTCTCGATATCCGGCTCCTGCGCCCGCTGGGCGTGATAGGCGAGGATCTGAAGTTCCGTGGCCATGTCGACCTTCCGCAGCTGCACGTGATCGGGTACCTGCAGCACAACCGGCGCAAAACTCAGGATGCTGGTGATGCCGGCTTCGACCAGCTCGTCACACAGCTTCTGGGCAACACCGGCCGGCACAGCCAGCACAGCCATATTGGCCCGGGTCCGGTGCAGCACCGTAGCAAGTTCCTGGACCGGGCTCACCCGCAGCCACCCGACTTCGGTGCCCACGATCATCTGGTCAGCGTCAATCAGGGCGACAACCTCGAAACCCCGTGACTGGAACCCCGAGTAGCCGGCCAGAGCCCGGCCAAGGTTACCGGCACCGATGATTGCCACCCTCCAGTCCTGGGTGAGACCCAGCGCAGTAGAGATCTGGCTGTTGAGGTACTGCACGTCATACCCCACGCCGCGGGTGCCGTAGGAGCCGAGGTAGGAGAGGTCCTTGCGAAGCATCGGAGAATTCACGCCCGCAGCGTCAGCAAGCTCTTCCGAGGACACACGCTCGATACCCTCGGCAAGCAAGGAATTGAGAGCGCGCAGATAAATCGTGAGCCGGGCCAGCGATGCAGGAGGTATGTGCCTGCCCTGCTGGTCGCCCGCCTGGCCACTCGTCGCCCCCCGGAGCCCGGGGATCTCCGACATGGTCACTGGTTCATCGCTCCATCACTGTTCGCCGGTGGTTCCGCGGTCCGCCTGCCCGCCGGAGGATGACGGCGGGATACTTCAACTTTAGGTCCCGCTTCGGCCCACTCAAAGTTCCGGCGGCTGTGCCCTGCAACGCCCGGCACTAGGCGAGCAACTTTCGCAGGCGAGCCTCGTCTATAGTCCAGAAGTCACGCTGAACGCCGTCGAGCAGAAGGACCGGCACTTCTTCGGAGAACCGCTCCAGCAACTCCGCATGGTCAGCAATCGATTCTTCCCGCCAGCCCACGCCGAAGTCAGCGGCGACGCGCGCCACTGTGTTCCGGGCCTCCTCGCACAGATGGCAGTCAGGCCTGGTCACCAGCACAAGGCCGGAGGTCCAGGCCTCATCCGACGGCTGGCTCTGCTCGTTCAGCATCCCCTAAGCGTACTGGCCCCGGGCAAGGCATCCGTTGGAGCGAGGATCAGGTCTTCGTTCCGGAGGTCACAGGTGCAGCACGGTGGGCGTGCGCAGACGCAACCAGCGTCCAGCAGTGATTAGACTCGTGCTATGTCCGCTGCCAGCCTCCGACCCGCCGTAGAGCCGGGGTCATCCTCGGAGGCCGTGCCCGCAGAAGCGGCACCGCTGGGCGGACCGGCTGGAGAAGCAGCCTTCTTCGACGTCGACAACACCATGATGCGTGGGGCAAGCCTCTTTCATGTGGCCCGCAAGATGTACCAGCGGAAGGCTTTCACTCTCCGTTTCGCCGCCGGTCTGGCATGGAAGCAGCTGCGTTTCGTCATGCGGGGCGAAAACATGACTGACATCCACGCAGTGCGGGACGCGGCTCTGGCCTTCGCCATCGGCATCGCCCATGAGGACATCCTGGCCCTCGGCGAAGAGGTCTATGACGAGATGATCGCCTCGAAGATCTGGCCGGGCGCCCGCGCTCTCGCCGAGCAGCACCTCCGGAACGGGCGCCGCGTCTGGCTGGTCAGCGGCACGCCGGTCGAAGTGGCGAGCGTCATCGCGAACCGCCTGGGGCTGACGGGAGCACTCGGCACCGTCGGTGAAGTGTCGGAGGGCCTGTACACGGGCAAACTGGTGGGCGAGTTCCTTCACGGCCCCGCGAAAGCCATAGCCGTCCGTGAGCTTGCCGGTAATGAGGGACTGGACCTCGCGCGCTGCTGGGCGTACAGCGATTCCTATAACGACATCCCACTACTCAGCATGGTGGGCCATCCGGTTGCCATCAATCCGGATCGCCGGCTCCGTAAACATGCCCGGGACTCGAATTGGCCCATCTACGACTTCAGGAGCGGGCGCCGGGCAGCCACGCTTGGACTCAAAGCAGCAACAGGAGCGGGCGCCGTCTATGGCCTCTGGCGCGGCTTCACCCGGATGAGGGGCTAGCCCTTAAGCGCAAAACCGGCCCGCCTGGAGAGGCGGACCGGCTGCGATGCTGCTTCTTGCTGCTACTTCTTGTTGCGGCGCTGGTGGCGGGTCTTGCGAAGCAGTTTGCGGTGCTTCTTCTTCGCCATCCGCTTGCGGCGCTTCTTGATTACTGAACCCATAGAGTCCTCACAAACTATTCATTCCGGTTCCGGACAACCTCTACCGCATCAACTGCGGCAGGGACGCTCGAATCTGACAAAACGCACATCACGACGACGTACGTCGAGCGGCCGAACAAACGGCCGCCTACGCAAAACGCTTCTTAACAGAGTACCCGCTTCAACCGGCCTTCCTGACCGGCCGGTACCGATGGCCTAGCCAGTACCCGACTCCCCCTCTACCGAAGCGGAACGCAGGTACTGCTGCACGGCCGATTCCGGCACCCGGTATGAGCGCCCGAACTGAACCGCCGGCATCTCACCCGAGTGCACCAGCCGATATACGGTCATTTTCGACACCCGCATCAGCGCGGCGACCTCCGCAACGGTCAGGAAGCGCACGTCGGAGAAGTTGCTTCCGCTCGTCATCTCACCACTGTCCTTTTCTCTGGAGCCAACCCTGAGATTGGCGCCCCCGCATTGGGAGGATCGCCGGACGGCGTGTCGCCTTGAGACCTGAGGATTATCCGTCTAGGGAGATACTCTAGTGGTTCATGTGACCAAAGTGAAAGCGCGTGACGGTCACGATCAGCTCTCTGCGCGACGGCGGCGAACGCCCCGAGCGAGATCCCCCAGGACGGATGCGGTGGTGCCCCATCCCATGCACGCGTCCGTGACGCTTTGGCCGTACACAAGGTCGCCTCTATTCGTCACGTCCAGCTTCTGCGCTCCCTCAACGAGGAAACTTTCGAGCATCACTCCGGCAATCCGGTCCGATACCGCTACCGCATCCGCCAGTTCGCGCGCCACCTCCGCCTGCCGTCGGTGATCCTTTCCACTGTTGGCGTGGCTGGCATCGACGATCAGCCGTTCGTTCAACCCGGCAGCCGCCAATCGGCTCGAGGCGCTTGCCACGCTGTCGGAACCGTAATTGGGGCCATCCGATCCCCCGCGCAGAATCAGGTGGGTGTCAGGATTGCCGGTGGTGGAGACAAGGGCGGCCCGCCCGTCGTCGTCCACGCCCAGGAAGGCCTGCGGTACGCCGGCTGCGGCGCAGGCATCGAGGGCGACGCTGATGCCGCCGTCGGTCCCGTTCTTGAATCCCACAGGCATGGACAACCCTGAAGAGAGCTGGCGGTGAATCTGACTCTCCGTGGTGCGTGCCCCGATCGCTCCCCAGCTGACCAGGTCCGCAATGTACTGCGGGCTGATCGGCTCAAGGAACTCCGTGCCGACCGGGAGCCCTAGTTGGGCGACGTCGCCCAGGAACTGTCGCGCGGTGCGCAGACCGGCCGCGATGTCGTGACTGCCGTCCAGATGCGGATCATTGATGAGCCCCTTCCAGCCCACTGTGGTGCGCGGCTTCTCGAAGTAGGCCCTCATGACGACCAGCAGGTTCTGCCGGTGCAGCTGCGCGGCGTCAGCAAGCAGTCGCGCGTACTCAAGGCCGGCGGCGGGGTCGTGGATGGAGCACGGGCCAACGATGACGAGGAGGCGGTCATCTACTCCGTTGAGGACGGCCCTGATTTCTTCCCGGGACCGGCGCACAGTTTCGATGACTGCATCAGTGCCCGGCAGGTCCGCGATCAGCGAAGCGGGCGTGGGCAGCGCTTCAATCCCGCGGACGTTCAGGTTGGAGGATGGTGTGGCGAGGGTTTTCATGGGTCCCGGCTTTCGAAGATGGTCTTCGGCGGGACTGTCCTGCAGAACCCGCCGTAGAAACGACGAAGGGCAGGAACGGATCCTGCCCTGTTGGCTCTGAAGGTGTTGGTCAGCGTATTAGGCCGCGGGCTCCTCCAGAGCCAACGCAAAATACGCATACCAACGGGTTGTCATGGGAATGAGACTAGCGGTCTGCGCACGAATTGCAAACACGGGGCAGGAATTGTGACCGTGCGCGACTACTGACTACTCCTTGCGGCGCCGGAGTTTCGGGAACTGGGAGAGCAGATCGGCTGCGCGTTCGGCCGCCCTACCCACTGTTCGCCCGAACGGCTGTGCCCCGTCGGAGGCGAGCCCGGACGCCACGGGAAGGAGTTCCCCGATGTCGGGCTCCACGACGGCTGGAGCAAGCGCGGGGCTTACCTGGGGCGTCTGCAACTGAAACTCGGAGAGCCAGGAGACGACAGCCTGGAGCGGTTCCGGGTCAAGCGAGTAGAAGCGCTTTTGCCCCTGGGCCCGCATGGTTACAAGGCCCGCTTCCCGCAGAACTTTAAGGTGTTTCGAAACAGTGGGCTGGCTGACCTCGAGCTCCAGCACCAACTCGCCCACCGCTTTGTCCCCACTCCGCAGCGATGTAAGAATCTGGCGGCGGGTGGCTTCGGCGATGACGGCGAACACATCATCCATGACCATCCCATTACCATAACCGCATATATCGGTTGGGGCATCACTTGTACAAGCGCGCACTCAGTCGAACCAGGGATCCAGCCCGTGAAGAGGGAAGACAGCCTTGCGGGTGGCCATGATTGAACGGTCCAGGCTCTCGTTGGGGTCGAATCCGGCTTCCCACGACTGCCACCAGGTGTCGGATCCATCGCCCATCACCTCCGGCGTGCTTCGACCGAACCGTTCGGCGACGTAGGAGCGCCACGGTACGGGGACCGGCGTCGTCAGGCTTATGTCAGCGCCCGCGGCTATGGCTGTGAGAAGAGTCCACGATCGAGGCACCACAGACGTGATGTTGTAGCCGCCGCCGCCGGTGGCAATCCAGCGTCCACCGCAGTGCTCGGAAGCAAGATCACGAACCGCGAGTGCAGCAGCATGCTGGGCGTCCACGGAAAGGCGCAGGTTCGTGAGCGGATCTTCCACGTGACTGTCACAACCGTGCTGGCTGACGATGACGTCCGGCTTGAAAGCGGCGGTCAGCTGCGGCACCACCGCATGGAAGGCACGCAGGAATCCGGAATCCCCCGTGGTGGTGGGCAGCGCGACATTCACGGCGAATCCGGCGGCGGCCGGACCACCGATCTCATTGGAGAAACCAGTGCCTGGGAACAGGCTCATTCCCGTTTCATGAAGGGAGATGGTCATGACGCGATTGTCGTCCCAGAAGATCTGCTCCGTGCCGTCTCCGTGGTGGGCGTCGACATCGAGGTATAGGACGCGCTCGACGCCGCGGTCCAGCAACCGCTGAACGGCGGCTGCAGCGTCGTTATAGATGCAAAATCCGCTGGCGCGTGCTCTTCCCGCGTGGTGCATACCGCCGCCGAAGTTCACAGCGTGCTGGGCTGTCCCGGTGAGCAGCGCTTCCGCGGCGGCGAGAGAGCCCCCGACCAGGCGGGCGCTTGCGTCATGCATGCCTACGAAGGCCGGTGTGTCCTCGGACCCGAATCCTGCCGATTCATCGGCGTCTTCCGGATTCTCACCGGCCTCCTTGACCGCCCGGACGTAGGCGGCGTCGTGCACCGTCAACAGGCTGGCGTCGTCCGCTACCTCCGGAATCTCAACCGTGACCTGCGGAAGATCGAACAGTCCCAGGGCACTGACAAGGCGTGCAGTCAGGTCGAGCCGCTGCGGATTCATTGGGTGATGGGCGCCGAAGTTGTACGCAAGCATGGATTCGTCCCACACAATGCGGGTTGCAAAGGCGGCATCGGAGGTACTGGCCACTCAAGCAGGCTACGCGATCATCGCCGGTCCTGCCCACGGCCGATGAGCGGAAGTGGTTTACTACTCGAAGGACGCAGCAGGACGAATGGAGCGGATCAGCGAGCATGGCACGAACACACCCCTCCTGGTTGGGAGGGGAAGACCAGGTTCACCTGCAGCTGCTTGGCAGGGCGCGCGACTTCATCGACAGCGTAGTCAATAGCTCACCTGCACGCGTAGCACTGCTGGTCTTTGCCCTGGTTGTCCTCATCTTCACCGGGCTGCTCAGCCTGCCGTTCGCGAGCGCAACGGGCCAGGTCACTCCCCTGCACGACGCCATGTTCACGGCGGTTTCCGCAGTCTGCGTCGTAGGGCTCACGGTTGTGTCCACGGCAGCGCATTGGTCATTCTTCGGTCAACTGGTGATCCTTATCGGCATCTTCGTCGGAGGCTTGGGAACCCTGACCCTCGCCTCCCTGCTGGCGCTGGTCGTCAGCAAGAAGCTCGGTGTGCGCGGGAAGCTGCTCGCTCAATCAGCCCTGAACAACGCGAGCCGCCTCGGTGAGGTCGGCACCCTGCTGCGCATCGTCATCACGACGTCGGTAGTTGTGGAAGTGCTTCTGGCCCTCGCCCTGATCCCGCGGTTCATCGTGCTCGGTGAACCATTCTGGCTGGCTGTCTGGCACGGGATCTTCTATTCCATCTCTGCCTTCAACAACGCCGGATTCACACCCCACTCAGACGGGCTTGTGCCTTACGAGACAGACCTGTGGATCCTGGTTCCGCTGATGATCGGCGTGTTTGTCGGCAGCCTCGGTTTTCCGGTCATTCTGATTCTTATTCAGTTCCGACACCATGTGCGGAAGTGGAGCCTGCACGCCAAACTGACCGTCAACGTGTCCGTCATTCTGCTCGTCATCGGTATGGTGCTGTGGGGCTTCATGGAGTGGTCGAATGACCGGACAATCGGCGGGCTGAGTGCAGGCGATAAAATCATCCACTCGCTCTTCGCATCGGTGATGACCCGCTCGGGAGGCTTCAACCTGGTTGACCAGAGCCAAATGGAGCCGACCACTATGCTCCTGACCGACGCACTTATGTTCGCCGGCGGTGGTTCCGCCTCCACGGCGGGCGGCATCAAGGTCACCACGATTGCGCTCATGTTCCTGGCCATCCTCGCCGAATCCCGCGGCGACTCGGACGTCAGCGTCTACGGGAGAAAAATCCCCCAGGGTGCGATGCGGGTTGCTATCTCGGTGTTGTTTATGGGTGCGACGATCGTTCTGGTCGGAACCGGTCTTATCCTGTGGATTTCGGGCGTTGAGCTGAATCGCGTGCTCTTCGAGGTGATCTCCGCATTCGCAACCTGCGGCCTGAGCACCAATCTCAGCGCAGAACTACCGCCCGAGGGCAAGTATGTCCTTTCCGCACTGATGTTTGCCGGACGCCTCGGGACAATTACGCTGGCATCGGCGTTGGCCCTGCGTCAGCGCAGCACCCTCTACCACTACCCCGAAGAAAGGCCCATCATTGGCTGAGAGACCTGCACACAACGCACCGGTGCTTGTCATCGGACTGGGACGGTTCGGGTCGGCGACCGCCGAACAGCTCGTGAAGCAGGGACGGGAGGTCCTTGCAATCGAGCGTGATCCGCAGCTGGTCCAGAAGTGGGCCGGAACGCTCACCCACGTCGTGGAGGCGGATGCCACCAATATCGACGCGCTCCGCCAACTCGGTGCGCAGGAGTTCACCGCCGCCGTCGTCGGTGTAGGAACCTCGATCGAATCGAGCGTGCTGATCACTGCCAACCTGGTGGATCTGAATATTGACAACCTGTGGGTCAAGGCAATCACGCCGTCACACGGGAAAATCCTCAAGCGCATCGGCGCCAATCACGTGATCTACCCCGAGGCCGACGCGGGCCAGCGGGCCGCCCACCTGGTGGGCGGCCGGATGCTGGACTTCATCGAGTTCGACGACGGTTTCGCCATCGTGAAGATGTATCCGCCGAAGGAGACCCAGGGCTTCACCCTGGGCGAGTCCGCAGTTCGCTCGAAGTACGGCGTCACCGTGGTCGGTGTGAAGTCTCCCGGCGAAGACTTCACTTACGCGCGGCCGGACACCAAGGTCACGAGCCGGGACATGCTGATCGTGTCGGGGCACGTAGACCTGCTCGAGCGGTTCGCTGCGCGTCCCTGAGGTCACCCGCCCAGTTCGCGCGTAATGGCGGCAGCCCGCTCTGCAGCCGCCTTCGCCCCTGCAGCCACGATGTCGCGCAGGCCCCGATCGTCGAAGGTCGCAATGGCACGCTCCGTGGTTCCATTGGGACTCGTGACGGCCTTGCGCAGGGCAGTTGCGTCGGCACCCTCTTCCGCCAGCATGAA
>NZ_JAPSHV010000055.1 GCF_031179385.1 Arthrobacter sp.
ACCTCCACGGTCCGGTCCTTCAACGTGGACATCTGCTTCATGGGTGCCCACGGCGTCGACGCCTCGGCCGGCATCACCACGCCCAACCTGGCGGAAGCGGACACCAATCGTGCTTTCGCCGAACAGTGCGGCCGGCTGGTTGTGCTCGCGGACTCCACCAAGTTCGGGACAGTAAGCCTTGCCCGGATCGCCGGCGTCGATCAGGTCTCCTGCATCGTGACCGACTCGCAGCCATCCGACCCCGGCTACTCACTCACTACCAGCGTCCTCGCCGCCCAAGGCAGCACTCCCTCCCACACCCAGGACACACCATGACCCAGGTAATCCCCACGCGTCTCTCCGACGGGCGCGAACTCATCTACTTCGACGCCACCGAAGAATCAGCAGCCCTCCACCGCGATGCTGCCGCCGTCGTCGACCATCGCGGTCTGCCGCAGCGCGGGGGCACCGGCGACGTGCGGTACGACCCGCTGACCGGCGAGTGGACTGCCGTCGCCGCGCACCGCCAAACGCGCACGCACCTTCCGCCGGCCGATCAGTGTCCCCTGTGCCCCTCCACCGCACACAACCTCTCCGAAATCCCCGCCTCCGACTACGAGGTCGTGGTTTTCGAGAACCGCTTCTCGTCCTTCGGCCCGGACCTCGGCGAACTGCCCGACCTCCAGTCCGGGAGCACAGGCTGGGGAACGACGACGTCGGCCTTCGGGCGGTGCGAAGTGGTCGCCTTCGATTCCTCCCACGAAGGCTCCTTCGGGTCCCTGCCGCCGCAGCGGGCGCGCACCGTCATCGACGCCTGGGCACACCGGACGGAAGCGCTCTCCGCGATGAAGGGAATTCGCCAGGTCTTCCCGTTCGAGAACCGGGGAGCGGACATCGGCGTAACTCTGCTCCACCCTCACGGTCAGATCTATGCCTACCCGTTTGTGACCCCTCGGGCGGCGTTGATGGGCCGGGAAGCCCGGCGCTACTTCGACGCCGTCGACGGGCGGGAGACCCTGATGGGCTCGGTTCTGAGGTCCGAGCGGAACTCGGGCGAGCGCATGGTCCTTGAGGGCAAACACTTCAGCGCCTTCGTGCCCTTCGCCGCCCGGTGGCCCCTGGAAGTCCATCTGGTGCCACACCGTCATGTTCCGGACATCGCTGCGCTCACCGGAGAGGAAAAGGACGAGCTGACCACGGTGTACCTCGAACTCCTCGCCCGGGTGGACGGCATCTACAGCACGCCCACCCCATACATCGCCGCCTGGCACCAGGCTCCCCTGGTCCCCGAACTGCGCGAAGCCGGCTACCTGCACCTGCAGCTCACCTCACCCCGCCGGGCGGAAGACAAGCTGAAGTTCCTCGCGGGCTCGGAGGCGGCAATGGGCGCTTTCATCAACGACACCACCCCGGAGCAGGTAGCCGCCACGCTCCGCGCCGCAACCCCCGCAGTGAAGGAAACAGTATGACTCTCGCCCAGCAGTTCGAGGACCGTTTCGGGTCCGTCCCCGCCGGCATCTGGGCAGCACCCGGACGGGTCAACGTGATTGGAGAGCACACCGACTACAACGACGGGTTCGTGTTGCCCTTCGCAATCGACCGCGCCACGCTGGTGGCCGCTGCCGTGCGGCAGGACTCCGCCGTCCGCGTGAGCTCCACGTTCTCGGAATCCGGAGAAATCGTGGTCACGGATCTCTCCGGACTGAAGGCCGGCGACGTCGACGGCTGGGCCGCCTACCCCGTGGGCGTATTGTGGGCGCTCAGGGAGGCCGGTCACGAGCTTCAGGGAATGGACCTGCTGATCGACTCGCAGGTCCCCGTGGGGGCAGGGCTTTCCTCCTCCGCTGCTATCGAGTGCGCCGTAGCCGTGGCGGCAAACGAGCTGTACCGACTGGGACTGAACGGTTCGGAGCTCGCGCTCATCGGGCAGCGCGCCGAAAACGAGATGGTGGGAGCGCCCACCGGGCTGATGGATCAGTCAGCGTCCCTGCTGGGCAAGGAAGGTCACGCGGTGTTCCTGGACTGCCGGAGCCAGCATGCGGAGCTTGTTCCGCTGCCCATGAAGGAAAACGGACTGGCGCTGCTCGTGATCGACACCCGCGTCAGCCACTCCCACGCGACCGGCGGTTACGCGTCCCGCCGTCGTGCCTGCGAGGTGGGCGCTGACATCATGGGCGTCCCTGCGTTGCGAGACCTGAGCGAAGCTGATCTACGAGAGGCCTCAGGCCTGCTAGATGACGAGACGTTCCGCAGGGTGCGCCACGTCGTCACGGAGAACGCGCGCGTGCAGGCCGCCGTTGAGCTCCTCCGCACCGATGGACCGCGCGCCATCGCGCCGCTGCTGGATGCCAGCCACGTCTCCATGCGGGACGACTTCGAGATCTCGTGCCCCGAGCTCGACCTGGCTGTGGACTCATCCCGGGAGGCCGGAGCCCTGGGCTCGCGCATGACCGGCGGCGGGTTCGGCGGCTCGGCCATCGCGCTTGTGCAGGTCGAGGACGTCGACCGCGTCAGCGCGGCAGTGACGGATGCTTTTGACCGCGCGGGATTCAAGGAACCGGTCATTTTTGCGGTGTCTCCCGCTGACGGCGCGGGCCGGGTTTCCTGAGCCCTGGGCCGTCCAATCCCCATTCCAGCCGAAACAAACGGAAGGCCCCCGGCAAGCGCCGGGGGCCTTCGTGTCTGTGCCAGTGGTGTTACTCGTCGCCGCGCAGGATGGCGATGAGGCGCAGGAATTCAACGTACAGCCAGACCAGGGTAACGGTCAGGCCGAACGCTGCGGTCCAGGAGTACTTGCGGGCAGCGCCGTTGCGGACACCTTCGCTGATCATGGTGAAGTCAATGACCAGGGAGAAGGCGGCGAGGCCGATTGCCAGCACACCGATCAGAACGCCGAGCGGGATGCCCATGATTTCCACGCCGGTGCGCAGACCCCACGGGTCGTTGCTGACGCCGAAGAGCATCAGGCCAAGATTCACGAGGCTGAACAGTGCGTAGCCGATCATCGCGATCATGAAGATCTTCATGGCCTTGGGGGTAGCGCGCACCTTGCCGCTCTTGAAGAGCAGCAGCGTCACTACGAAGACCGACAGGGTGCCGAGCAGAGCCTGCATGGCGATGTTCGGGAACATTGCCTCGAGGAACATCGTCAGTCCGCCGAGGAACAGACCCTCGAGGAAGGCGTAGCCGAGGATCAGCGCGGGCACGGGCTCACGCTTGAAGGAGTTGACCAGGCCGAGAACGAAGCCGCCGATCAAGCCCACGATCATCAGCAGCGGTGCAAGGGACGGGAAGAGGAACGCCGGAACCGCCGCGCCAATCATCACCACGCCGATGGTCGCGATGGTCTTGACGATCACGTCGTCGAACGTCATGCGTCCCGTCTCTGCGGGACCTGCCGAAGGCTGGTTGTAGAGGTGCTCCAGCTGCTGCTGGTTCATGACCGTTTGGTTGGCCAGAGTAGTTGAACCGTACGCTGCCGGATTGTCGCCGCGGGCAGCGGTACGGAAGTTTTTACCGTTAAAAACCGGGTTACCGCCGAGTGCCATTTGTGTGTAGTCCTCCATTAGGGGGCTGAGATGTTTCAACCCTACCAATATCAACGGTTTTGAGGCCGTTTTGTTCCGGAAGCGGCGCCTGACTGCGACCGGGATCCGCAGGAGTCCAACGGTAGACTGTCGGCGTGTCAAACACCTCAGCCACGAAGCCCTTTTCGTCCGACTCCCTCCCCCTGAAGATGCTTCATGACCGTCTGCTGGTGATCCTGGACAAGGACAGCAGCGAGCGGCGGTCGTCGTCGGGCATTGTCATTCCGGCGACCGCGGTGATGGGCAAGCGGCTGGCATGGGCTGATGTTGCGGCTACAGGGCCCAGTGTCCGTCAGGTGTCCCGCGGTGACCGCGTGCTGTTCGACCCGGAAGACAAGTCGGAGGTCGATGTCGGCGGCACCGACTACATCCTCCTCCGCGAGCGCGACGTCCACGCCGTTGCGCAGCCGGAAACCGACGACGCCGGCACCGGGCTCTACCTCTAATTCACCTGCTGATTCATCTGCACCGACGTCAACCGCGCTGCCCGGGGTTCCGGGTTACCCGCGAGTAGAACTACCAACACAGTTGTTATCCAATTGCTATCTGGCAGCCCCCATATGGCGAATAGTGGTAACACAGCGCAGGTAACATGATCTCCACACTGCGTGACTTCGATCACAGGCTCTAGAGCCGTCGTACCTCGACGGACGACAGCCACCATCGTGGAGGTTCATAACTTGATAACCAAGCCGACGCCGGCGTGGCGCAGGAGGCTATTCCTCCTGGTCGCCGGCCTTCTGGCCGCACTGTTCATCAGCGCACCCGCAGCAGGGGCATCCCCCCTTGGTGCGGTAGGCACAGTGAACGGGCAAATCCCCGCCTCCGTCCAGGCAGGGGAATTCCAAAACCGGATCAGCGGCGTCCTTCGGGGTGCCGACGGTCCGCTAGCTGACGTCCGGATCTCGGTCACCGGCGAGGGTTTCGAAGGAGAAACCACGTCCGGCGAGAACGGCTCCTGGAGCATTGACGTTCCCGAACAGGGCACCTATGAGGTGGAGCTCGACGAGTCCACCCTGCCCGAGGGCGTGGAGCTGGCTGAAGGCCAGCAGAATCCGCGTGAAGTCACGTTCGCCGGAACAACAAATATCACCACGCTCTTCCTGTTCGGTGAGGGCATCGTCACGGGAACCAGCAACGTCCTGGACCTCCTCGTCGACCGCTCCGTCGCAGGATTGAGCTTCGGCCTGCTCCTCGCCCTCAGCGCCGTCGGCCTGTCCCTGATCTTCGGCACAACCGGCCTGACCAACTTCGCCCATGGCGAGATGGTCACCGCCGGTGCCGTGCTGGCGTTTGCCTTCGCCGCGCTGGGGCTGCCCGCAATAGTCGCAATCATCCTCGCCGTGATCGGCGGGGCGGCGCTGGGCTATGTCCAGGACGCCGGACTCTGGAAACCGCTGCGCAAGCGCGGCTCCGGACTGATCCCGATGATGATCGTGAGCATCGGCCTCGCCCTGGCATTGCGCTACATCATTCAGTTCAACTTCGGCGGGGCGACCCAGCAGCTGCCCGGCGCCCAGGGTCAGATGCTGAACTTCGGGCTCATCTCCATCACCCGGAACAACCTGACCTCCCTGATCATCAGCCTGATCGTCATCCTGCTCATCGCATTTCTGCTCCTCAGGACCCGTATCGGGAAGGCCACCCGCGCTGTCGCCGACAACCCGGCTTTGGCCGCGGCTTCCGGTATCGACGTGGACCGGGTCATCCGGTTGGTCTGGGTTGTGGGCGGCGCACTGGCAGCACTTGGCGGCATCCTCTGGGCCTACTACCGCCCGGGCGTCTCCTTCAATATGGGCCAGCAGATTCTGCTGCTGATCTTCGCCGGTGTAGTCCTCGGCGGGCTGGGCACGGTCTTCGGTGCCCTGCTCGGCTCAGTCCTGGTAGGTCTCTTCGTCGAGATCTCCACCATTTGGCTGGAGGCCGACCTCAAGTACGTCGGCGCCCTGCTCATCATGATCATTGTTCTTCTCTTCCGGCCACAGGGCATCCTGGGCCGCCGAGAGCGCGTAGGTTAGGGGCCAACCGACATGGATTTTGGAAACATTCTTTCCCTCGCCTTCGGCGAAATCATCAGCCCGACGACGGCCGCCTACGCACTGGCAGCCCTCGGCCTCGCCGTACACTTCGGCTACAGCGGCCTGCTGAACTTCGGTCAGGCAGGCTTCATGGCGATGGGCGCGTACGGCTACGCCATCTCCACTCTGACCTTCAATGCTCCGGTCCCCGTCGCCATCCTGGTGGCGCTGCTCGGCTCGGTGATCTTCGCCGTCGTGCTCGGTATCCCGACCCTGCGGCTGCGGGCGGACTATCTCGCTATCGTGACCATCGCAGCGGCGGAAATCGTGCGGTACATCGTCACCACCAACGGCCTGACCGAAGTCACTGGTTCGGCCAACGGTCTGGCCCAGGGCTTTGAGTCGGGCTTCTTCGCGCTGAACTTTATCCCGGAGGGCACCTACAACATCGGTCCCGTCAGCATGAACCAGAACGGGCTCTTCATTCGGATCGTGGCCTGGACAGTGGTAGCGCTGGCCTGCCTCGCAGTGTGGCTGCTCATGCGCAGCCCCTGGGGCCGCGTCCTCAAGGGTATCCGCGAAGATGAGAACGCGGTTCGTGCCCTTGGCAAAAACGTGTACGCCTACAAGATGCAGGCACTCATCATCGGCGGCCTGATGGGTTCTGCTGCGGGCATGATCTTCACGATCCCCCGCGGCGCGGTCCAGCCGGCCAACTATGCCACCGAGCTCACGTTCTTCCTCTACACGGTCCTGCTGCTCGGCGGCATGGCCACGGTACTGGGCCCGGTCATCGGGGCGATGATCTTCTGGGTTGTCCTCTCGCTGACTCAGAGCCTCCTCTTCGGCGCCATCGAAACCGGCGCCATCACGTTCCTCACCAACGTCCAGGCCGGACAGCTCCGGTACATCCTCGTGGGTGTTGCGCTGATGCTGCTGATGATCTTCAGGCCGCAGGGCGTACTCGGCAACAAAAAGGAGTTGGCGTTCGCATGAGCGACCCTACTGCGGAACCTACGCCGCAATCCCAAGCAAAATCAGGCGGACGGCGAGCAGCACACGCTGTCTCGCATTCGACGGAATCGACCGGAACACCGGCCGACGGCATCGACTACATGACCGACTCGCGGCCCATCACCGAGGACACCCCTGGACCAGGCTGCCGCAAGCGGGATCCGATTGTCACGGTCAAGAAGGTGACCCGAAGCTTCGGCGGCATCAACGCTGTCGACGTGGACTACCTCGAGATCCCACGGAACAAGATCACCGCTCTGATCGGGCCGAACGGTGCGGGTAAGACCACGCTGTTCAACCTGCTCACCGGGTTTGATACGCCGCAGAGCGGCGAGTGGGACTTCGACGGGAAGTCCCTCGCCGGTGTCGCTCCCTACAAGGTGGCACGCCTCGGCATGGTGCGTACGTTCCAGCTGACCAAGGTCATGGGCAAGCTCACCGTCATGGAGAACATGCGCCTCGGAGCGACCGACCAGCCCGGTGAGAGTCTCGCCCGAGCCCTCTTCAAGGGCCTGTGGGGCGGACGGGAAAAGGAAATCACCGGGCAGGCGGAGGTACTTCTCAAGAAGTTCAAGCTGGACGCGAAGAGTGACGACTATGCAGCGTCCCTCTCCGGCGGGCAACGAAAGCTGCTGGAAATGGCGCGCGCACTCATGGTGAAGCCGCGCCTGGTCATGCTTGACGAGCCAATGGCGGGCGTCAACCCGGCCCTCACCCAGTCATTGCTGGACCACATCAAGAACCTCAAGGCCGACGGCATGACCGTCCTGTTCGTGGAACACGACATGCACATGGTCCGCCACGTCGCCGACTGGGTTGTGGTCATGGCAGAGGGGCGCGTAGTGGCGGAGGGAACTCCCGACGTCGTCATGAAGGATCAGGCGGTGATCGATGCGTACCTCGGTGCCCACCACGACGTGGATCTCGGTGATTCCCAGGGCGTCGAGAAGCTCGAGGAGGAACTGGCACACGACGAGGAATCGGTCGTAGGGACAGAAGACGCCGGTCTCCTGAGCCACACCCGGATCACCGAAATTGAAGGCACCGCGTCAGACACAGGTAAAGAGGAGAAGCGGCCATGAGCGAAGCAGCGGGAACCGCAGGACCACACCGGACCACGGGGGCCGAGGCGGCACCCGGAAAATCGGTCGTGAAAGTCACCGATCTCGTGGCGGGCTATCTGCCGGGCGTGAACATTCTGAACGGCTGCTCCATCGAAGCGCGGTCGGGTGAGCTGATCGGCATCATCGGGCCCAACGGTGCCGGCAAGTCGACGCTGCTCAAGGCAATGTTCGGGCTGGTCAAGGTTCACTCGGGCACGGTGATAGTCCGGGATCAGGACATCACGGGGCTGAAGGCAAACAAGCTGGTCAGCAGGGGCGTGGGTTTCGTCCCGCAGAACAACAACGTATTCGCCACCCTGACCATCGAGGAAAACCTCCAGATGGGCATGTACCAGCGCCCCAAGGACTTCAAGGAGCGGTTCGACTTCGTCACCGGGCTTTTCCCCGAACTCGGCAAGCGTCGCGCGCAGCGTGCCGGTTCCCTGTCGGGCGGCGAGCGCCAGATGGTCGCCATGGGCAGGGCCCTGATGATGGAGCCCGCGGTCCTGCTCCTCGATGAGCCCTCCGCCGGTCTCTCCCCTGTCAAGCAAGACGAGACGTTCCTCCGCGTTCACGAGATCAACCGGGCAGGCGTCTCTGTGATCATGGTGGAGCAGAACGCCCGAAGGTGCCTGCAGATCTGCGACCGCGCCTATGTTCTGGACCAGGGTAAGGATGCGTACACGGGTACCGGACGCGAACTGATGAAGGACCCCAAGGTCATCCAGCTGTACCTCGGGACCCTCGCCGATACGGCCTAGGTCTTCAGCCGCCTCTAGAGGCCCTCTCCAGCAGGAGGGGGCCTCTACTGCGTTCGAGGCCAGTGCGGGGATGCGCGCACAATCCTGCTCGTTCTTGAAGGCCCGCGACGGCCCGACCGCGACCTGCGTGGCTTCTCGGTTTGCCGGTGTCGTCCAACGACCTCAGAACCTGCAGGGTTGCGCCCACACCAGGCGACGACGCCGTCTTTCCGGTCCCAAACCCGGTTGACGCTAGCCGACACCTGGTGTGGACGCAGAAGAGCCCCTCCCGGGCCGGGAGGGGCTCTTCTGTACTGTGCGAGTGAATCAGGTACTGCTGGTGGGGCTAGAGCTGCCCTGCCTCGGAGCGGTAAGGCTGCGGGGTGTTGTTGTCGTCGAACTCGTAGATGCCGATGAAGGCTTCCGTCGGGTCACCGTTTTCGTCGAAGGTGATCGGTCCGGAGATGCCCTGGTAATCGATATCCTCACCCTCACGCTGGAGAGTGATGCAGCCTGCGTAGTCGAAGCACTCGGTGCCTTCCTTGGAGACTGCCTCAAGCTCGGCTGCGATTGCTGCTCCGTCCGTGCTGCCCGCGGCATCTGCTGCAAGGGCAATAAGGTTCACGGCGTCGTAGCTTTCACCTGCGTAGTTCCACACATTCAGGCTGTCGTCGATCTCAGCGAGGGCTTCCTTGAACTCGTCCCCCGCGAAGGAGCCCGGCTGGGTGCCCTGTGCGCCTGCGAGTGTTCCGGGATCAAGGTCTTCGCTGTAGTCAGCGGTGTTGCCGTCCACGAAGAACATGGAACCCGGGTCGACGCCCTGACCGGTCAGCAGCGGAACGATGCTGTTGGCCTGGTCGAAGCTGATGACCACGTAGGCGTCAGGCTCGGCTGCGACAAGCGCATCCACCTGGCTGCTGAACTGCGAGTCGCCCTCATTGAAGAGTTCCTCTGCAACGATCTGGCCGCCCGCGCTCTCAACGGCTTCCTTGATGCTTGCCTGGAGGCCGGTACCGTACGCGTCGTTGAGTACGATCATGCCCACGGTCTGTGCGCCACAGGCCATGATGTAGTTACCCAGGACGCGTCCCTGCAGGACGTCGGACGGTGCCGTACGCCAGTACAGGCCGTTGTCATCCCAGTCGGTGAAATCGGGCGAGGTGTTCGCCGGCGACATCTGAACTACACCGGCACCGGTGATCTGGTTGATCACGGTCTGCGAAACACCCGAGGATGCTGCGCCGATGATCGCGCTGACGTCCTGGGACAGCAGGTCCGTCACGGATTGTGTTGCGATGTCGGTGGTGGTGTCGCCGGAGTCGCGGTGGATGATCTCGACATCCTGGCCAAGCACACCGCCGGCCTCATTGATTTCCTGTACGGCGAGGTTCACGCCGGCAATTTCGGGGGGACCGAGGAAAGCAAGGGCACCTGTGGTGGGCAGAATTGAACCGAGCACCAGGGGAGTTTCGGACGTGGTTTCCGCTTCGGGTACTGCGGCTGGGTCGCCCTTCTCGGGGGCCTCGCCCGCGTCGAGCTGACTCTCGGGACAGGTCAGTCCCGACGCTGCCGGTGCCGAAGACTGGCCGCCTTCTTCTTCGGGGGTGGGATTGCCACCGCAGGCAGATGCGAAGAGTGCGATGCCCAGGCTGAGGGCCGCAATCTTCGCTGCGCGCGGAGCATTCTCCCCGATGCTGAACCGCGCGGAGTTACGTGTTGCTGTCATGAAATTTATCTCCTCGATCGAAAGGCTCGATCAGCCTTTGATGCGATCACCAGGTGTTCCTGGTATGTGAAAAAGCTAGTGCAAAAACGTGTCTAAGATAAGCAAATCTGGTTACATCCTTGTAACGCTCATCACAGGGGTATTGACCGCCGTCGGACGAGGGTCAGTCCCGCAGGTAGGTGTTCACGTATTCTTGATGGGACGCCCTGGCAGCGCGCACGCCGCCTGGGGTTATCACACGGTACGCCCCAGTAGCCCAATGGCAGAGGCAGGAGACTTAAAATCTTCACAGTGTGGGTTCGAGTCCCACCTGGGGCACCGCAGCGTCCAGGCCCTCATCAGTGCCGAAGTACAGGTGCTTGTGCAGGCGGCAGCCCGGATTGAAGGGTGCGCGGCAGGAGGAGCACGCGTCAGCGCCGAGGTAGTCCCGGATCCGCATCGTCTCCTTGCAGACGCCGCACAGGATCGCCTCGGTATCCTGCTCCCCCGCAGGCCAAACGGCTGCTGCGTGGTCAGCTGTTTCTGCGTGGCAGAGGTGGCATGGATAGAACTCGCCGCAGCATTTGAACTTGATGGCGACCACGTCGAGCACCGTCCGGTAGTGAATGCAACGGGTCTGGTCATCAACTGTAGGGCCGAGGACTCTCACAGCGCCTCGAATGGCGCGGCGTAGCGGAACGCGCCGACCGGCACCCTGTTGCCGCCGAGCGCCCGGATCATGAAGTGCTCGCGCCAGGCCTGATCCGGCGGATGGACTCCGCGCTCATCGGCCCTCGCGAAGCCGAAGCGCCCGTAAAACGTGGGGCTTCCCAACAGCACCAGCGAGGTCTCCCCCAGCTTCTCGGCACGGGAAATCGATTCCTCCACGAGCAGGCTGCCGATCCCCCGCCCCTGAAACTCCGGCAGAATCCCGATCGGACCTAGCCCCAGGGACGGGACCGACCCGATCCGCGCCCGGGTGGTGATGACGTAACCGCGGATGGCGCCGTCGTCGTCCTCTGCTACGAGCGATAGGGCGGGAAGATACGCAGGGCTTGCCCACAGTTGCTCAAGCAGTGCGGCTTCGACGGGCCGCCCACCGGTTGCACCGGCGGCGAAGGCGGACTCGATGACGGCGAGGGCTGCGCCGCGGTCCGACGGCGTTTCAGGGCGGACTCTCACGGTCGAGAACTATAGCCGGTTAAACGACGACGGCGGCACCGGGGCAGGTGCCGCCGTCCTCAGAGGAAACTTAGGCCTTGGCCGCGGTCTTCTCGGTGTCCTCCACCCGGCCCTTGTCCAGGGACGGGGCTGCTTCCGGCTTCTTGGGTGCCGGGGTTGCAGCCTCGCGGAACTGGCGGCGCGGGGTCTGCAGGTCCATCAGCTGCGTGGTGTCGCGGCCGAAGACGAAGCCGAGCACCCAGTTACCGACCACGCGGAACTTGCGCTCGAACATGGGCATCGCCATGCCGTGGTAGCCGCGGTGGGCGAGCCATGCGGGAAGGCCGCGCATGCCGAATCCCATGATGTTGGCGACGCCCTTGTACTGACCGAAACCGGCAACCGCACCCAGGTTCTTGTGCTTGTACTCGCGGACGCGGCCAACGCCGTAGCGCTCAGCGTAGATGTTGTCAGCGAGCAGCTTGGCCTGACGGACAGCGTGCTGGGCGTTGGGCACGCAGAAACCGCCGACACCGCCACCGGAGAGGTCCGGCACGGCAGAGACGTCACCGGCTGCCCAGGCACCGTCGAGGGGGCCGTCGTCGCCGCTGATGCGCAGTTCCGCGCTGGCACGGACACGGCCGCGCTCGTCGATCGGGAAGTCCGTGTTGCGGACAACAGGGTTGGCCTGCACACCGGCGGTCCAGACGAGGGTGTCGGTCTCGAACTCATCGGCCGGGGACTTGTCCGGCATGTTGATGAGCTTCAGCTTGCCGTCCTTGGCGCTGGCGAGCGAGGTGTTCAGCATGACCTGCACACCGCGGGCACGCAGGTGCTCCACGACCCACTTGGCCTGCTCTTCGGTGACCTCGGGCATGATGCGGCCCATTGCCTCGACAAGCACAAACCGGATGTCGGAGCGCGTGAGGCGTGAGTTCTTCTTGACGGCGGCACGCGCCAGGTCTTCCATCTCGGCGAGGGCCTCGATGCCGGCAAAGCCTCCACCGACGACGACGAACGTCAGCGCGCGGTCGCGCTCGGCACCCGGCTCCATGAGCGAGGCGGTCTCGATGCGCTCGAGGAGCTGGTTGCGCAGCGCGACGGCTTCCTCGATGGTCTTGAGGCCGATGCCGGCTTCCGCCAGACCCTCGATGGGGAAGGTGCGGGTGATGGCGCCGGCCGCGATGACGATGTCTCGGTACGTCAGCTCGAACGGCGCGCTGCCGTCAGCTGGTTCAACGGTCGCCGTACGCGAGGCGTGGTTCACGCCGGTCACCTTGCCCGTGATGAGCTCGGTATCCGACAGGTGCATGCGGTGTGAGACAACGGCGTGACGCGCCTCGATGTTTCCACCGGCAACCTCGGGGAGGAACGGCTGGTAGGTCATGTAGGGCAAAGGATCAACGAGGGTGACGATGCCACCGTGATCCTTCACCTTCTTCTGCAGCTTGTGGGCTACGTAGAGACCGACGTAGCCGCCGCCGACAACAAGGATCCGGGGACGATCAGAAAACTTGGAGGATTGAGCCATGGGACCAGCGTACCGGACTTTGTGAAAATCTTCACTAGCGGGAGTCCGATGCTGCCGACCGGCCGTCAAGGGCGTCCGTGGACGCAGGATTTCCGCTCGCCCCCCTGTCTAGCGGCGGCTCGCTTCGGCTTGCGCCAGCCCTGTTGTTTTCCCGGTGTATCCGGACAACCTGGTACGTCCCGCCGAGCAGGATGACGAGAATGAGGCCCCCGAATCCGAACACAATGAACGCCGGCAGGGAGCTGGAGGTCGACGCCCTCTCCTGTGCTGCGGGAACCGTCGGCTCCGGGATATCGGGCAGAGGTTCCTCGGACGCGGCGGCTTCCGGCGGCGGAGGCGGAGGTACCTCCCCGCGCCGGTACGTCTCGATGTACTGAGCCATGCTGACCACACCGCCGGCACCTAGCAGCCGTTCCTCGGGGACAGCCAGATCCGCGTTCACCGCAGCCGCAGCGTCCAGGATTCCATGCCCGTAGATGGTGTCCTGGCCGGGGATGCCGGCATCCCGCGCGGTCATGATGATCCTGTTGATCACCTGCGGGGCAGTCAGTTCCGGGTACTTGGCGCGGATGAGCGCTGCCACTCCGGAGACCAGCGGCGCAGCACCCGACGTCCCGGACCATTTGCTTGCGTAGAGGCCGCCGGGCAGGGCGCCGACAAGGTTCTCAGCCGGCGCAGCGATCCCGATGCTGATGCCTTCTGAGGAGGATTCACGGCTGGCTGCCCCCTTGGCATCGAGTCCGCCAACCGCCAGCACGCCAGGCATCGTCGCCGGCGCTCCGACCTGTACGGAACCCCCAGCCCGGTTGCCCGCAGCGGCCACGATGACGACGTCGTTCTGTTCCGCGTAGAGGAAAGCCTCGTCCCAGCTCTCCGGCCAGGTCGGTGAGGTGCTGCCGAGTGACATGTTGATGACGGAGGCGCCATTGTCCACGGCCCAGCGCACGGCATTGGGGATCTGGTCATCAATGCTCACGCCGGCCGGGTTGGGTCCGCTGGCTTCGCCGCCGATCCAGAGCGACACTGCGAGCAATTGTGCTTCCGGGGCAACTCCGACGACGCCGTCGGACCCGCGCCCGGCTGCCTGGACCGGAGTCTTCTCCGGTTCCTTGGCCTCCTTGGTGGCTTCAGCGGACTTCGACGGCGCAGCTGACGGCGACCCTGACGCAGACGGCGACGGTGAGGCAGAGGGCGTTTCCTTCGGTTCTTCCGGAACATGTCCCCTGCCCGCGATCAGGCTTGCAACGAGCGTGCCGTGCTCGGGCACCTCCCCGATACCGCGCTGCCCGTCTGGCACACCCGCGCCGGAGACGTCCGTACCGCCGGTTACGCCGCCCTCGAGGTCCGGGTGGCTTCCGTCGACGCCGCTGTCGATGACGGCGACTGTGACGCCCGCGCCCTTGGTGTCCTTCCACGCCTCGGTGATGCCGTAGTCCTCGAGCCAGTACTCGCGCTCCCGGATTTCCCCGCCGTGTGCGCTTGCACTGTCAACCGGCCCGACGACGGAAGTCGCCAGACCCAGTGAGAGCGCAACAACGGCAGCAACGGACCGGGGAAGGAAACTTGACCGGTGCGGCTGGGGAATCTCTGGTGCGGAAGAAACCACGTGCTTACGTCACTTCCGCCGGGCGGCGCTGAGCGCGATGCCATCGAGGATGTCGTGCTCACTCGCGACGGCGCTCCGAACACGGCCTTCTGTGGCTTCGGCCACCCGCCGCACGATCGTGCGCCAGATCAGCGCGCCCGCACCGATCACGTCCACGCGTCCGGGATGCATATACGGCAGGGCCTTGCGCTCGGCCCGGGAGAGGTGCAGCAGCGAGGTTGCAGCGCCGTCGATCTCGTCCAGCGTGAGCTCCGTACCGTGGATCCGCTCCGACTGGTATTCCGGAAGCTTCAGCGCGTGCGCCGTGACGGTGGTGATGCTGCCCGCGACGCCGATGATGCCCTGCACAGAGGAGAGGTCCACGTCAGCGTCAGCCTCGCCGATCATCCTGTTGATCTCTACCTCGGCGTCGGCGATCTCCTGGTGCGTCGGCGGGTCGGAGAGCAGAAACCGCTCCGTAAAGCGAACACAACCCATGTCCATACTGCGCGCCGCGGTCACCTGGCTGCCGGTGCCGACCACGAACTCGGTGCTTCCACCGCCGAGGTCTACCACGAGCACTGGTGCATCGCTGTCACTGGCCAGCACGCTTGCGGCTCCGGAGAACGAAAGTTCTGCCTCCTCGCTTCCGCTGACCACCTCCGGTTCAATGCCAAGACGATCCCGTACTCCGGAGACGAAGACCTCCCGATTGCTTGCATCGCGGGTAGCGGAGGTCGCTACGAAGCGGACCTTCTCGGCGTCGTGCTCATGAATCAGGGCAGCGTACTCATCGACAGCTCCAAAGGTCCTGTCCAACGCCGCCTCGGCGAGCCTGCCCGTCGCGTCAACGCCCTCCCCGAGGCGCACCACGCGCATCAGGCGAACCACGTCGGTGAGCCCTGCTCCACCGTCGACGTCGGCGATCAGCAGGCGGATGGAATTGGTCCCACAATCGATGGCTGCAGTACGCATATCAGGCCTTCCCTTCTCCCGAACGTCGTTCGGCGCGTTTCCTGTCGAGTTCCTCGGGGCTCAGGCCCTGCGTCTTCACGTGCCGGCTCAGGTCGCGGTCGGGAGCGGCACCGCTCACGTCCCAGGCACCCGCGCAGCGGCACTCGTCAACCGTCCACCACTCCGAGATGGCCTCAAGCGCCTCATCTCCCAGCGGGTTCACCCCGGGGCCTGCTGCGAGGGAGTGCCCCACCAGCACGTGCAGGCACTTCACCCGGGTAGGCATACCGCCGGCGGAGACGCCGTCAATCTCTGGTACCGGACCTATTCCGCTGCGCATCCCGATCTCCGAGCGCGCCCGCAGGTAGGCCTCGTGCGCCCGGCGGTACCGGTCAGCGAGACCAGGGTCGCGTTCGAGGCGCTCCGTCATCTCCATCATGGTCCCGCCGGCTTCGAGTCGGGACACCGCGGCAGTGATGACCGGATGCGTCAGGTAATAGGTAGTGGGAAAGGGAATGCCGTTACTGAGCCGCGGCGCCGTGGTGGCCACCAGCGGATTCCCGCAGACGCACCGGGCGCCGATTTCGACGACGTCGCGGACCGGGCGCCCCAACTGCCGGCTGAGCGTCTCCAGATCAGCCGTTGTGGGTGCAAGCGGGTTGCGTTCCGTCACTGCGGTCCTTCCTGTGCCTTCATTCGTTGGGGTATCCCGACGAACCAAGGTTAGTCGGTGGCGGCGCGCTCCACGGATTCCCAGAGTGCGTCCGCCCAGGGCAGGTCCTCCGGCGCCGCGTCTGAGCGCTGTTCCTCGGAAGGTTCGACTGCGGTCCCACCCTTGACGAGGTAGCGGGTCTCCCCCGGCATCACGAGGAAGAGACGGTCGCGGGCCTGCTGTTTGATGTAGGCGGGATCTTCCCAGCGGGCGATCGCCGTCTCGAGGCCGTCCTGCTCCTGCTGCAGTGCGGTGATGCGGTCCTGCAGGGCATCCGTTTCCGCCTGCTGCTGCAGGAATGTGCGGACGGAAGGCGCCAGCAACACGGTGATGGTGACGAGCACGACGGCGAGGGCCAGCAACCGCCCGGAGAAGGCTTTGGCGGGAATGGGCTCCGCATCTTCCGCAGGGACGATGGCACGTTCCGATGGCCTACGGAAAGGAGCGCTGGCTGTCCGGATGGCCCCGGCCAGCTGGGAACGCTCAGCGGCTCGAGCCTCGGACGGTGATGCCTTCGGTCGCGTGGCAGCGGCAGAGGTGGTCCGGGGCTTCGACGGCGCCGTCGGCGAACCCTTGGCGTGCGATGTGTCCTTGGCGTGCGATGTGCCTGAGGCACTGGAAGAGTTCGAGGGGCTGGAACGCACTGAAGCGCCCTGGGGACCAGGGCGCTTCAGAGGCGTAGCCGACTGCCTCTGCCCATCGGTGCGCGCTCGTGCTGTGCGCGGAACACTGGGGCGTCGGGTGGACATCGGACTCCTCGCTCAAGCTATGCCATGCCGCCGGCCGGGGTGGATCCCGGTCTGACGGCTACCTGCTTAACGAGGGTATCGCCCTCAGCCCGGTGATCAGGCAGTGAAACGCGGAAAGGCGGAACGGCCTGCGTAGCGTGCGGCGTCGTCCAGCTCTTCCTCGATGCGCAGGAGCTGGTTGTACTTGGCAACACGCTCTGAACGGGCGGGTGCACCGGTCTTGATCTGACCGGCGTTCGTCGCCACGCAGATGTCCGCGATGGTGGTGTCTTCGGTTTCGCCCGAGCGGTGCGAGGTGATGGTCGTGTAGCCGGAACGCTGGGCCAGCGAGATGGCGTCGAGCGTCTCGGTGAGCGTGCCGATCTGGTTGACCTTCACCAGCAGCGAGTTGGCTGTGTCGGCCTTGATGCCGCGATCCAGGCGGACCGGATTGGTCACGAAGAGATCGTCGCCGACGAGCTGGACCTTGCTGCCGAGGGTCTCGGTGAGGGCCTTCCAGCCGTCCCAGTCTTCCTCGTCCAGGGGATCCTCGATGGAGACCAGCGGGTAGTCGCGCACCAGCTCTTCGTAGTAGGCGCGCATGGAAGCGGAATCGAGCGTCTTGCCCTCGAAGTGGTAGGCACCGTCCTTGTAGAACTCCGAGGCGGCAACGTCCAGCGCGAAGGCGATGTCGGTGCCCGGAGTGTAGCCGGCACGCTCGATAGCCGTGGTGATGAGGTCGAGCGCGTCGCGGTTGGAGGGCAGGTTCGGAGCGAAGCCGCCCTCGTCGCCCAGGCCGGTGGCCAGGCCCTTCTCGTTCAGCACCTTCTTGAGCTCGTGGTAAACCTCGACGCCCCAGCGCAGGCCTTCCGAGTAGGACTCGGCACCCAGGGGAACAATCATGAATTCCTGGATGTCGACGTCGGAATCGGCATGCGATCCGCCGTTGAGGATGTTCATGAGCGGAACGGGCAGTACGTGCGCGTTGGGGCCGCCCAGGTAGCGGTACAGGGGCAGTGCGGAGGACTCGGCGGCTGCGCGGGCAATCGCCAGGGATACACCGAGCATGGCGTTGGCGCCCAGGTTCGACTTGTTCTCGGTGCCGTCCAGGTCGATCATGGCCTGGTCGATGGCGCGCTGGTCTCCGGCGTCGAAGCCGAGCAGTGCAGGCTGGATCTGCTCGATGACGGCCTCAACAGCCTGGAGGACGCCCTTGCCGAGGTAGCGGTCCTTGTCTCCGTCGCGGCGCTCGTTCGCCTCGAAGGCACCGGTGGACGCACCGGAGGGAACTGCTGCGCGGCCGAAGGTGTCGTCGTCGAGCAGTACCTCAACCTCAACCGTGGGATTGCCGCGGGAGTCTAGGATTTCACGTGCGTGAATGGCATCAATGATTGCCATGGAAATGCTCCTGTTCATCAAGGGATCTATGAATTTTCTTCATATGGACAGCAAAAAACGTGCTCAGCCCTGACGGAGCTGATGCGTCTGCGCGGGGATTCGTACTCAGCCTAATTGAAAGCGGG
>NZ_JAPSHV010000158.1 GCF_031179385.1 Arthrobacter sp.
ACGACGGCGGCCAGCAGCGTGCGGTGCGGCCGCAGGTATTCAACAAGCAGCTTCCAGAGCATGGGCGGCTCCTGGTCCTCGGCACTGGCCCGAAGGCTCATGGGACGTGGTGCGAAGGTCAGTTTACGTCCGGCGGATGGGAGGACACGAAGAACGGGTGCTGGGTGCCATGAGATGCTGGCCGTTATGACCTCTCCCAGCTGGTATCCCAATGAAGTCGCTCTCGCGGGACGAGAAAACTTGGACATGGAGCATGTCGCCCGCTACGACGGGAAAATGGACTCCAGCGCCCAGTCTGAACTCTCAATTTTGAGAAGGTTCGGTCTCAACTCCCAGTCCACCGTTATTGAATTTGGGGCAGGCACAGGACAGTTCACCGTCGAGGCGGCGCGAGCGTGCGCCCGCGTAGTCGCTGTCGACGTTTCCCCACCAATGCTCGCCTATCTGGAAAAGAAGCTGTTGGACCAGGATCTGACCAACGTGACGTTGGTGAACGCCGGTTTTCTCAGTTATACCCACCGTGAAGGCCAGGCCGACTTCGTCTACTCCCGCTACGCGCTGCATCACCTCCCCGATTTCTGGAAAGCGATCGCGCTGGACCGGATGCGAAAACTACTGTCCTCCGGTGGTATCTGCCGCTTGTGGGACGTTGTCTACGACTTCAACCCCGCGGAGGCCACGGGACGAATCGAGGCATGGTGCTCCCAAGGAGGTGCAAGCGTCGATGGTGAGTGGAGCCGTGCTGAGTTCGAAGAGCATGCAAGGGACGAGCATTCGACCTTCCGCTGGCTTCTTGAGCCCATGATAGAACGCGCTGGCTTCGAAATTGTCGAGGTCAAGTACGCGGCAGAAACATTCGATGCGGAGTACGTCCTGCGCGCTGACTAGGCATACCAAAGGAGCACCACCGCCCTGTTGGTAAGCCACAAACTCCCCGGGCATGTGAAGTGGGCCTTCCGCTGGCGAAGAAGCTGTCGCTACGCTGATCCGATGGAAGCGGCACTCTCCTCGTGGGGTGACTTCAACGTGGCCATCGCCGGGGCCGGAGCAGCGCTCGGCGGGCTGCTCATCGTGGCGTTGTCGGTCAACATCAAACAGATCGCGGAATCACAAGGCCTTGCCGCCCGCGCAGGGGCCGCCATCTCCGCCCTGATCCTCGGCGTGATCCTGGCGTGCGCGGCCCTCATCCCGGACCAGCCGCTATGGGTGTTCGGAATCGAAGTCCTGGCTGGAACCCTGGCCGGAGGGGTCATCGCAGCCCTCGCCGCCCGGGCGATTCTTCGGGACGACACTCCTGGACGTCCCCGCAACTGGGACACCCAGCACATCGTGTCATTCGTGTTCCCGCTCGTCATCTACGCCGCCGGGGCCGTGCTGCTCCTGCTGTCCATGCCTGCAGGTTTGCTCGTAGTGGCCCTAGCGACGATTGTGGCACTGATCGGCGCAGTTATTTTCTCGTGGGTTGCGCTCGTCGAGATTCTGCGCTGAAGCGCTTCCCCTCACCGGGCTGGAGCGCAAATTCTCGCATCAGCCACCCCTACTCGCTAGTAAGCGTTTCCTCTCCTAGGGTATAAACATCGGGCGGCTGGGGGGCCGAGGCGCAACGATGCGTCTTCATTTGGTGAACAATCCCGAGGTCAGTAACCCCGGGGGTATAGGGGTAAACCATGACCGGAAAATTCGAACTCTTTACTGACGAGCACGCTTCTTATGCGTTCAGGCTCAAGTCTCACGATGGGACAGTCGTAGCGGTATCCGGACCGTACCCAAACAAGGAATCCGCCGTTCAGGGCATTCGGGATGTGCGCGAATGCGCCGCCACCGGGTTGATCAGCGATCAGTGCAGCCCATCAAGGTCTGTCCTGCCCGAGAACAGCTGACGAGCTTTCCGTCCTGAATCTAAAACTCCACGGTTATGCAGCGGCCGGAGCCACCCTCCCTTACGAAGTTGAACCATGGCCCACAAATTACGACCCGTCCTCCGGGTGGACGTGGAGATGCGCAGCGCGGTTATCGAACTGCACGGATGCCTGACCGTCCCAGCCACCGCTGCCCTGCTGAAGATCTTGGCCAGGGGCCGCTCCCTGAACCGGAACCTGGAACTGAGCCTCGATCTACGCCGCGCCCTGCACATTGAACCGGGCTCGCTTGCCAACCTCCAGCTTCCATCGCTGGCAGCAGATGCTCTCCCGTTCCATGCATTGACAGCGGACTTGGATCCTCTTGGCCCGGTGCACGTCCTGTTGCCGCCGGTGTGGCCCACCTGCCCGGTAGAAAGGGCACTGGCCGGCCATCTGTAGCGGAAGTCCGGCAACGACGGGCCGGGTCATCTCATTGGCGGCCGGCATTGGCGCTGGCCTTTTCCTTGCCGCGACGGCCGAGGCTGCCACCTGTAGACATCTCCAGTCCGGCTGCGCGAGCAGCCACTCCTGCGTCATTGCAATAGCCAAGCCCGGTTCGCTTACGGCAGAGCAGGCCGAGAAGCTTTCCCTCATCATCCACTACTGCAAGTCGACGGCGGCCTGCCAACTGCAGGGACGCAGTGGCAGCACCGAGCGGCTGTTGGGGCTCTATTGTTCTGCCATGGATCGTCCCAAAACCACTTGCCTTTGCACTACCAGTGGCCTCCGAAGGAATATCAGACCGCTCCAAAGTCGTAAGGAGCCGCCCGCTCGAATCAACGATCAGTGCCAAATGAACGTGGTCATCAGCGAAGAACCTACGGACTTCCTCCACGCTGCTGTCTGCCGGAAGGGTCTTTGGGCAGGTAATCATGGCGTCTTTTACGCAAGACGGATCAACGGTTTCAAGCACGTGATCCTCCAATCGGTCGAATAGGTGCCTGCATCCGCACCTCTACATCGGCTTTGGTAGTGCTGTAGTCCCATTCTTTGCTCAGGGGACAGATTAGAAACCTGCGGTGCGCTCGTCACCCGGCATCACCACGCCAAAATCACCGTCGCCCTGTCTAACGACAAGCGGTACTGAGGTACTCGAACACCGCTGACACTAAAGATCGGTTCCAAGCTTATATCGTCGGGCCGCGCCTCTGTCCTCTCCCGGCTTTCCCTATGCCGGCGCCAGGAAGTGGACGTGAAGGGCGGCGATCACTGTCGCTGCGTCTTCCGGGTTGGTGGAATCGAAGCTGGTGAGTTGCCCGAACCGGGCAAGCCGGTTCAGTACGGTGTTTCGGTGGCAGTACAGCTCTCCGGCAGCTTCTGTCACCCATTGTTTGCGCGGGTGATCGGTACCACACTTGGATGATCGTGGTGCGCGGCTGGGCGTCTCTTAGGGAAGGACAAGTCCGGGGACATGATCGATTTGAAACTTGTTAATGCCCGCATTTTTACCATGGATGATGCTGCTCCCGCAGCTCATGCCTTGGGAGTGCTTCACGGGCGGATCGTGGGCTTCGACGACGACGTCTTACAGGTCCCGGCGCGGCGTACGCTCGATTGCGGTGCCGCTGTCGTCGTCCCCGGCTTTGGCGATTCGCACAACCACATGGCCTGGTTTGGGCAGTCCCTCGCCGAACTTGATCTGTCCGGCTGCCGGGCCCTGGATGAAGTGTACGACGCAGTCGCCCGGTGTGCGCTCGATCTCCCTGAGGACGCGTGGGTGGTGGGATCCGGTTATGACGACACGGTCATGGGAGGCCATCCACACCGCAGCAGCCTCGACCGGTCCGCTCCCGGCCGTCCCGTCTGGCTCAAGCACCGGTCAGGGCACATGTGCGCCGTCAACACTGAGGTGCTTGATCGCACAGGTGTCCTGGACGGTTCAGCTGTCGTTCCCGAAGGCGGCACAGTGGTTCAGGATTCCGACGGGCCCACCGGATTACTTGAAGAGCAGGCCCAGAAACTGGTGACGGCCCTCGTTGTGCCCTACCCGGTGGCGGACCTCGCGGAAGCGATCGGTGCAGCGAGTGAAATTTACGCCGCCGAGGGCCTGACACATGTGGTGGAGGCCGGCATCGGATCGGGCTGGATTGGCCGCAGCCCGGTGGAACTCGCCGCGTACGTTGAAGCACGACGGCGCGGCCTCCTGAAAACCCGCGTACAACTGATGGCGGTCAGCGACGCTCTGCACCCGCTCCAGTCCAATTCTGCCGATGGAATTACCTTTGGTCTTGACCTCGGCATCGCATCGGGCTTCGGAGACGACCATGTCCGGCTTGGGGCTATGAAAATCTTCATCGACGGCTCGCTGATCGGCCGCACTGCAGCGGTAACCGAGCCCTTCTGCGACCACGACCATGGCACTGGCAGTCTCCAACTCTCCCCCGAGGAACTGGCCCAACGGATCATCAGCGCGCACTGCTCAGGTTGGAACGTCGCCGCGCATGCGATCGGAGACGCCGCCGTCGACATCGCGCTGGACGCTTTTGGGAAGGCGCAACAGAAGCTACCCAGATCCGACGCGCGGCATCGCATTGAGCACGCCGGCATGGTCCGGCCGGACCAGCTCCCCCGGTTCGCAGCGCTGGGGATCACACCGGTCCCGCAACCGCACTTCCTGTATGAGGTCGGCGACACGATGTCAGACGCGGTCGGCACGGAACGGACACCATGGCTGTACCGCCACAAGTCTTTCCTGAACGCCGGGGTACGCGTTCCCGGCAGCTCGGACCGGCCGGTAGCGGCAGGGGCACCGCTGCTGGGCATGCAGTCCATGGTGACGCGCCGCAGCTCCGGCGGAGCCACCCTGGGTCCCGAGGAACGGGTCGACCCCGAGACGGCCCTGCGTGCCTACACGGTCGACGCCGCGTGGATTGCAGGCGAAGAAGACCGGCGGGGAACGCTGGAACCGGGAAAGA
>NZ_JAPSHV010000159.1 GCF_031179385.1 Arthrobacter sp.
GCGAGGCCGTGCGCTGCACGCTGCATGAGCTCGTCGCCGAGGCCGGCCTCGAGCAGCGGGGATTCCGCTGCCCGGACCGAACTCCCGGCATAAGCACTAAGCATGCTTAGAATCCTAGCGGGTGGTGTCCGGATATTCCCCTTCGGCCACCACCATGGCGGTTGCGACACCGCCGTCGTGACTGAGCGACAGGTGCCAACGCTGCACGCCGCGCTTCTCAGCCACGGCCTGCACGGTGCCTGAAACCTGGACGGTGGGGCTGCCGTTGGCGTCAAGACCGATCCAGCAGTCCTGCCAGTTCATCCCGGCGGGAGCACCCAGCGCCTTGGCTACCGCTTCCTTGGCGGCGAAGCGCGCCGCGAGGGACCGGATGTTGAGCTCGCGCTCCGCGCCGACGAACAGGCGGTCACGCAGCCCGGGGGTCCGCTCAAGCTGGCGCTCGAACCGGGCTACGTCCACCACGTCGACGCCGATGCCGATGATCATCGGGCTGCCTACTCGACCGTGACGGACTTCGCGAGGTTGCGGGGCTGGTCCACGTCGTAGCCCTTGGCGGAAGCCAGCTCCAGCGCGAAGATCTGCAGCGGAACGGTGGTGAGCAGCGGCGCGAGCAGCGTCGAGGTCTGCGGGACGTGGATGACGTGCTCGGAGAACGCCTCCACCGAGTCGTCCCCCTCCTCCGCGATCACGATGGTGATGGCGCCGCGGGCGCGGATCTCCTGAATGTTGGAGACCACCTTGGAGTGCAGGGAGTCGCGGCCACGTGGAGACGGCAGGACGACGACGACCGGCTGGCCCTCTTCAATCAGTGCGATGGGGCCGTGCTTGAGCTCACCCGCAGCGAACCCTTCAGCGTGGATGTAGGCGAGCTCCTTGAGCTTGAGCGCCCCTTCCATGGCCACGGGGAAGCCGACGTGGCGGCCGAGGAACAGCACCGACTTGGCATCGGACATCTCCCGGCCGAGCTTCTTGACGTCGTCCGCGTTGTCGAGAACCTGCTGAATCTTGGCGGGCATCTCGCTGAGGTCACCCATGATGCGGTTGATCTCGTCGCGGAACTTGTTGCCGCGCAGCTGGGCCAGGTAGAGGCCCAGCAGGTAGGCAGCGGTGATCTGCGCGAGGAACGCCTTGGTCGATGCGACCGCGATCTCCGGACCGGCGTGCGTGTACAGGACGGCGTCGGATTCGCGCGGGATGGTGGAGCCGTTGGTGTTACAGATGGCGATCACCTTGGCGCCCTGTTCCCGGGCGTAGCGGACGGCCATCAGGGTGTCCATCGTTTCGCCGGACTGGGAGATCGCGACCACGAGCGTCTTCTCATTGACGATCGGGTCCCGGTAACGGAACTCGTGGGAGAGCTCGATCTCGGTGGGGATGCGGCACCAGTGCTCGATGGCGTACTTGGCGACCTGGCCGGCGTACGCGGAGGTACCGCAGGCGAGGACAACGATCTTGTCGACCGAGCGCAGGATCGACTCGTCGATGCGGAGCTCATCCAGCACCAGGTTGCCCTTGGCGTCGGTGCGGCCCAGCAGGGTCTGGCCAACGGCGTCGGGCTGGTCGTTGATTTCCTTCTCCATGAAGGAGTCGTAGCCGCCCTTTTCCGCTGCAGCGGCGTCCCAGTCGACGTGGAACTCCTTGCCTTCGGCGGGCGCACCGAAGAAATCGGTGATGGTGACGTCTTCGGGCGTGATGGTGACGACCTGGTCCTGGCCCAGCTCGACTGCGCGGCGGGTGAAGTCAATGAACCCTGAGACGTCGGAGCCGAGGAAGTTCTCGCCGTCGCCGAGGCCCACAACGAGAGGTGAGTTGCGGCGGGCGGCAACGACGACGTCGGGCGCGTCCTGGTGGATGGCCAGCAGGGTGAAGGCACCCTCGAGGCGCTGGCAGGCTTCCTGCATGGCTTTGGTCAGTGTGTCCTCGGTGCCGGCTTCGGCAAGGCGGCGGTAAATGCTGCCCAGCAGGACCGCTGCCACTTCGGTGTCGGTGTCGGAGATGAACGTTGCGCCGGCGTCGAGGAGTTCGACCTTCAGTTCGGCGAAGTTCTCGATGATGCCATTGTGGATGAGGGCGAGCTTGCCGTCGTCAGCGAGGTGGGGGTGGGCGTTCTGGTCCGTGGGCCCGCCGTGCGTGGCCCAGCGGGTGTGACCGATTCCGGTGAGTGAGTCCGGAAGGGGTTCGGCCTCCAGCTCGGCGACCAGGTTGGTGAGCTTGCCCGACTTCTTGCGTGACTGGATGCCGTTCTCGGTCAGCACAGCCACACCCGCGGAGTCATAGCCGCGGTACTCGAGCCGGCGCAGGCCTTCCATGACAACATCAAGGGCGCCGTGGCTGCCGTTTGAATCGACGTCGTCAATTACCGCGCTGTTCAGGGAGGCGCCGCTGTTGCGGCCTACGTATCCTACGATTCCACACATGGGCTTAAGCCTACCTGCCGCGCACCCGTTCCCCTGTCGCGCTCGCACGCGGTGAGGTGAGCCACACCGCGTGCGCCGTCCACCCGTTTGTTAATGTCCAGACCAGGGGGCAGAATTCCTAGGGTGAGTGAGCAATCGTCCGGAATCGGGCCCACGGCAACGGTGGACGCTGGTGTCACACCGTACGTCGAACTCGAACGGCAGACGTGGGCTCGCCTGTCCAATGAGATCGAGTCCCCACTCAACCTGGAGGACATCAGGCGGCTGCGCGGCCTCGGAGACGCGCTCAACCTCGATGAGGTGCGCGAGGTCTACCTGCCCCTGTCCCGGTTGCTCTCCCTCTATGTTGCTGCTGCCGGTGAGCTGCATGCCGCAACCAACACGTTCCTTGGCGAGACCACCACCCGGACGCCGTTCGTGATCGGGGTGGCCGGCTCGGTGGCTGTCGGCAAATCCACGACAGCCCGTGTGCTCCGCGAACTCCTGCGGCGCTGGCCTGGCACGCCGAACGTTGAACTGGTGACGACCGACGGATTCCTGTACCCGAACGAGGAACTGGAACGCCGCGGCCTGATGCAGCGGAAGGGCTTCCCGGAGTCCTACGACCGTCGTCGTCTGCTGCGCTTTGTCAGCGAGGTCAAAAGCGGGGCCGAGGAGGTCCGTGCTCCCTGGTACTCGCACCTGACGTACAACATCGTTCCGGGGCGGGAAGTGGTGGTCCGGCGGCCGGATGTGCTGATCGTCGAAGGACTGAACGTTCTCGCGCCCGCACGCACCCGCTCCGATGGACGCTCCGGCCTTGCGCTCAGCGATTTCTTCGACTTTTCCATCTATGTGGACGCCAAAACCTCCTATATTGAGGAGTGGTACGTCCAGCGTTTCCAGTCGCTGCGCAGCGGTGCCTTCGCGAACCCGGAGTCCTACTTCCACCGGTACGCCTCCCTCACGGATGAAGAGGCACGCGAAACCGCACTCGGCATCTGGCACCGCATCAACGAACCGAACCTTATGGCCAATGTCCTTCCCACCCGCGGCCGCGCCACCCTGGTCCTCACCAAGGAAGCCGACCACTCGATCCGAAGAATGCTGCTACGAAAAACCTGACGGCGCCCACGCGGCACCGCTCCTCCCCTGTGTGGGTGACGACGGCGGTGCTGCTCGTCGCGCTGTCAGGCTGCGGTACGCCTGCCCCTACCGTCGAGGCCACAACGACGGCGGCGCAAACGGCTCCAGCGACAACCGCACCTCCCAGCCCTGCCGCCACCCTCACTCCCGGGACCATTCCGGCTCCGGCCCAGCGCGCACCCGAGCCCGCTGACTCCCCTGCAGCCGCGCCTTCCACTGCTGCTCCGCAGGCCGTGCCGACTGCCTCGCCGACTGCCGTGCCGAGTGCAGCCCGCTCATCCGCTGCTGCGCCCCGTCCCGAGCCGGCCGAGTACAGCGACCCGTCGTCGCTGACCGTAGTGGTCAACAAGCGCCGGCCGTTGAACCCCGTTGATTACTTCCCGTCCGGGCTCGTGCTGCCGTCGGTGCCGCTCGCGGTGCAGGAACCGAATGCACTGCTGCGCGGCGAGACCGCAGCAGCAGTCGAGGACCTCTTCGAGGCCGCGGCGAACGACGGCGTCGGCCTCACCCTGGTCAGCGGGTACCGCTCCTATCAGGACCAGGTGTCCACCTACGCCCACTGGGTAGCCCAGAACGGCGGCAACACCGATGCCGCAGACCGTATCTCAGCGCGGGCCGGATTCTCGGAGCATCAGACGGGGCTCGCGTTCGACGTCGGGCAGTCCGACGGCGCGTGCACCCTGGCCCCGTGCTTCGCGGACACCGCGGCCGGGCAGTGGATGGCCGCCAATGCGCACCGGTTCGGCTTCATCCTGAGGTACCCGGCCGGGGCGGAAGCTGTCACCGGATTCTCCGGCGAGGCCTGGCATTACCGGTATGTGGGCGTGGACGTCGCCGAAGCGATGCGGAACGACGGCGCCGCCACCCTCGAAGAGTACTTCGGCCTCCCTGCCGCCCCCGGTTACTGATTCCGGTTACTGTTCCCCAGGAAGTCTTGTGTAGCCCTGGCGACCTCGCGCCGCCTCACCGGATCCGGACGGAACATCCCGTAGCGTGAAACCCATGATCAACGGTTTCAAGGAATTCATCATGAAGGGCAACGTCATCGACCTGGCGGTTGCCGTGGTAATCGGTGCGGCTTTCAGCGCAGTGGTCAACGCCCTCGTGGAGAGCGTCCTCATGCCCCTGATCTCAGCGCTGGTGGGCTCACCCAACTTCGACGATTTCGCGAAGGTGACCATCAACGGCAACGAGATCCTGTTCGGGGTCTTCCTCACCGCCATCGTCAATTTCCTGCTCATTGCGGCCGCCGTCTA
>NZ_JAPSHV010000160.1 GCF_031179385.1 Arthrobacter sp.
CGTGGTTCAGGGTCACGACGCCGTCGGGCCGGTGTCTGCGGATAGCGGCGGCGAGGTCGCGGCGGAGATCGAGCGACTCAGTCAGGCGCCCGTCCGGGTAGTCAAGGAACTCCAGCACATCGACCCCGACGAGGTCGCAGGCAGCGCGCTGCTCCCCCTCGCGTAGCGGTCCGCTCTCCGCGGGCGGCAGACCCGCGATCCCGGCCTCGCCGCGCGTGGCAAGCACGTAGCGAACCTCCTTGCCCTGCGCGATCCACTCGGCGACCGCCGCCGAGGTGCCGTATTCGGGATCATCCGGGTGAGCCATGAGTACGAGTGCGCGCTGCCAGTCCGTTGGGAAAGGCTCCAGCGTCACAGCGCGCCTCCGGCTGCTTCGGGCATGTTCGGATCATGGCCGGAATCACCCACTGTTTCCCGGGCAAGGAAATTCTCGATGTCGAACAGGTTGTCCGCCCGCTCGACGATGGTGAGGAGCGTCGACATGGACGCGACTTCTTCAACCTGCTCCTTGAGGAACCACAGCATGAACTGCTCCCCCAAAGCGTCGGTCTCCGCCCGGGCTCTCGCGAACAGGGCCTCGATATCCGCAGTCACCTGCTTCTCCTGTGCAAGGGCGAGGGAGATCGGCTCGACGACCGACGTGAAGTCGTTCCGTACGGGTCCAACTCCGGGGATCTGCACTTTCTGACCCCTGTCGAGCATGTATTGGACCATCATGAGAGCGTGGTTTCGCTCCTCCAGCGACTGTCTGTAGAAGTGCGCGGCCAGGCGCGGAAGGTCCTGGCCGTCGAACCACACAGCGGTAGCCAGGTACTGTTGCGACGCTGCGAACTCGTTGCCGATCTGCCGGGTCAGCAGGTCAGTGAAGGTTGTCTCGGCCATGGTTCCCTCCGTTGCAGGCTTTCCCCGCGGTGGACTGCTCTCCGGTAGGTCGGGGTCCCTGTAGGCAGGCTTATCATTGGAGCAGCAGCCGTGCAAGCAATCTGTGAATGCACCGGTGATACCGCATGTCCTGATAACCGTTGGAGGATCCCATTACAGATACCGCCGCCCAGCATGACATTTACTTCGGCGCACCCGAAGTGGAGAACGACGCCGAACTGCTCGAGTCTGCCTCCAGTGCCGCCGTCGCGAGACTGAATGACCGCGATGACATCACTACCGTCAAGCGCCGGTTCGCGCTCATCAATACGGACACAACACCGCATCAGGCAATGGTGGAGGATCTGTTGTTCATCCGGGAGGCGCTCGAGCGTGCCGGTTTGGAGTATCTGCTGGTTCGGGGAAACGACGAGCGTCCCGTCGTCGCGGTTGACTTGAAGCACCGGGAACGGCTGCGGGAGGCACTCGTTGAAGCGTGCCGCAACGAGCCCTTCTATTCCAGGACCGTGGACACGAAGCGGCGGACCACGCTGCTGGTGGCCGACGGCGCACTGTCGCCCAGCGACAAGGCGCGGATCTTCCGGTTATTCCGTCCCCGCATCGAGCCGATCGGCGGGCTGACCTTTGGCCCGTCCGCCGGCGTGCAGATCGAGCTGTGGTCCCTCGACGGCGACCGCATCGTGCTGCCCATGGAGAACTCGCTGACGCGGCGCACCCTCCCGTCCAACGAGGTGGTGCGCGGATCCGTCAACCGCCACGGCCTGGTCTGGCCGACCATCGACAACATGTTCGCGGATCACGCGACCGACATCGATTTTGACATCGACCTCGTCTTCAGCTGGGTGGACGGCAGCTCCCCTGAGTATCTGGCGGCCCGCGCCGCCCGCATGAAGAACGTCATCGTGGGTGAAGGTGATGACCACGAGGCTCGCTACCGGCAGATCAACGAACTGAAGTACGCGCTGCGCTCGGTCTACATGTTCGCGCCGTGGATCCGCCGCATCTTCATTGCTACCGATTCCGCCCGTCCGGAGTGGCTGGCGGACCACCCGTCGGTCACGCTGGTGCCGTCTGAGGAGCATTTCAAGGATCCCTCGGTACTGCCGACCTACAACTCACAGGCCGTCGAGTGCCAACTGCACCACATTCCCGGGCTGTCGGAGTATTTCCTGTACTCGAACGACGACATGTTCTTCGGCCGTCCCGTGGGTCCGGACATGTTCTTCTCCCCCGGCGGGATCACCAAGTTCATCCAGGCCGATACCCGGATCGGGCTGGGCGAGAACGATGCAGAGCGCAGCGGATTCGAGAACGCAGCCCGGGTGAACCGCCGCCTGCTCCACGAGCGATTCGGCCGCATCACCACCCGCCATCTGGAGCACACGGCGGCTCCGCTGCGCAAAAGCGTCATGTTCGAAATGGAGGACGAGTTCGCCGAGGAATTCGCGGCGACGGCTGCGTCAAAGTTCCGCGCGAAGGACAACATCTCCGTCACCAATTCGCTGTACCACTATTACGCCCTGCTGACCGGCCGCGCCGTGACCCAGGAATCGGCGAAGGTGAAGTACATCGACACCACCATGCGTTCGGGCCTTCGACAGCTCCACAAGTTGCTGGACAAGCGCAACATGGACCTGTTCTGCCTCAACGACGGCAGCTTCCCGGAGATCCCCGCCGAGGAGCGTGCCCGGGTGGTGACCGATTTCCTTGAGAAGTACTTCCCGGTGAAGGCTCCCTGGGAGAAGTAGGTCAGACGCCGGTGAGCGCCTTCGCCGGCGCTGCCTCGGCGATCTGCACACCGGCGGCTTCCAGACGGCGCCGTGTCTCCTCACGGGGTACGGTTTCGCCGACGGCGGTGTGGCTGCCGACCGGAACCACGGAGTGTACGACGGTGTCCTCGTAGACGTGCACCAGGTTATAGGCCTGCGCTCCGTCGCGGCCGCGGGTTCCACCGTTGTCGTAGGTGAGGTCCTGCGTATAGCAGGTGGCCGAGGCCACGGACACCGGAATACCTGCGAACAACGCGCTGGTCGAGTAGTGCAGGTGCCCGGCCAGGATGGCGCGGACGTCGGTGTCGCGGATGACGTTCGCCAGCCGGTTCTGGTCACGGAGCTCCACCAGTACCGCGAGGTCCTGAACACACGGAACCGGCGGATGGTGCAGGGCGAGGATGGTGCCGAAGGGCGCAGGGGTAAGGAGCTCGTTGGCAAGCCAGACCAGCTGCTCATGGCTGATCTCACCGTAATGGTGACCCGGCACCGTGGAGTCCAGCGTGATGATCCGCAGTCCGTTGATCAGGTAGCTGCGGTCGAGGGGGGCCGTGTCCGCGGGCTCCCTCAGCAGTTCGCTGCGGAGCGTCGCCCGGTCGTCATGGTTGCCCATCGCCCAGATGACCTCGGCGCCAAGCTTTCGGGCAGCAGGGTCAACGATGGTGCGGAGCTTCGCGTAGGCCTCGGCCTCTCCCTTGTCTGCAAGGTCGCCCGTAAAGACAATCGCGTCCGGTCGTGACCCGGATGCTTCCAGATCGTCGAAAATCTGCCGGAGCCGCGCTTCGCTGTCCACCGCCCCATACAGGGGTTCAGTGCCACCCACCAGATGGGTGTCGCTCATATGCAGGATGAAATGTTGCGGCCGTGGGTGCTCGGCCGTCCGGAAGTTCATGATCGCCTTCTCGATAGCTCGAATAGCTTTCACTCATTTAACATTCATCAAAGCAGAGGCATTCCTACCTTGAGTTGAACGTCACACGGCGAGTCCGTTAATACTTCTCCGCCGGATGGGACCTCGTGACAGTTATTCGGATCCGCTGCGAGACGGGATGGCCCGGTACCATCCGATAGTGGAGTTTTTGGCGCAGTGGTGGGATCGGATTGTCGCGGGGTTCAGCCGGAGCCAGCCGCCCCAGCTGACCCTGACCGAAGTTCTCCTCATCCTGTTGGCTGCGGCTGCCCTCTCCATTCCCCCTGTGACCTGGCGGTACTTCGGGCTCTTCAGCACCGTGGTCCACGAGCTTGGCCATGCCTTCGCCGCACTGGTCGCCGGAAGCCGTGTCACCGGCATCCGACTCAACTTTGACCACTCAGGACTCACCACCTCGTTCGGCCGCCCGGGCTGGCGCACAACATGGGCAACATTCTGGGGGTACCCGGTGCCCGCCGTCGTCGGCTCCGTCCTTGTCTGGTGCGGTTTCGCAGGCTGGGCGCCTGCGGCGCTCTCGGTGGGGGCGCTGATGCTGCTGCTCGCCCTGCTGTTCATCCGCAATGCCGGCGGTGTGCTCATCCTCCTGGGTGCGGTGGCCGTTTCGGCCGTCCTCGTGGCAGCCGTTCCCGCCGAATTCAGCGGCCACGTGGTGGTTGCGCTCGGAGTGGCGCTGCTGGTCGGCTCCGTCCGCGACCTTGGCAAGGTCGCCAACGTCCACCTACGACGACGGCGGGAGCGCGGACAGTCCGATGCTTACCTTCTGTACCGCTCGACGGGGATTCCTGCTGCAGTCTGGCTGGTCCTGTTCACGGCGGTGATCGGAGGGTCGATCGCGTGGGCGTGGACCGTCGTCAGTTCGGGAGTGCCTGTGTCGCTGGGAATGTGAGGTTCCTGCGCTCTGAGGGCGCACCTCTGGCGGCGCGCTGTCCCCCGACGTAGGCTCAAACCAGCCCACCCGATCCACCAAGGAGCCTTCAATGAATCTCAGCCACGTCCCCCTGCGTCTCAGCACCGGAGCTTTCATCCTGAACTCGGGTCTGACGAAACGGGAAATCGACAGGGACACCGCCGCCTACCTGCAGGGCATGGCAGCCAACGCCTTTCCCCAGGTGAAGCAGCTTGATCCCGAGAAGTTCGGCAAGGTTCTGGCCGCCGCCGAGATGGGACT
>NZ_JAPSHV010000056.1 GCF_031179385.1 Arthrobacter sp.
CATTCCGGGTGATCCGATTCGACCACCGCGGCGTCGGTGGGAGCGATGACGGCCCAGCGGGCCACCCGAGCACTCGGGATTTCGCTGCCGACGCCGTTAGTGTGCTCGACGCCGCCGGGATCGAGCGTGCACATGTCTACGGTCACTCAATGGGCGGACGCATTGCCCAGTGGCTGGCGATCGACTACCCGGACAGGGTCGGCGCGCTCATTCTCGCCGCCACGTCCGCGGGCGGCTTCCTGGGCAGGGACCGCGATCCGGAAGCTACCCGAGCTCTCACCAGCGGTGATCCCGACCAGTTGCAACCCCTCTTTTTCGACGCCAAATGGGCAGCCGCCCATCAGGAAGCTGTTCGTACCTTCTTCACCTCACGCGCATCACCCCAGGCGAAACGCCAGCAGTTCAGGGCAAGCAAGGAGCACAACACACAGGACCACCTGGGATCCATTCAAGCTCCGACACTCATCCTCCACGGCGCAGCCGACGTGCTCACTCCGATCGACAATGCCCAGGTGCTGCGGAACCTCATCCCGCGTTCCACCCTGGCGAAGGTTCCCAACGGGCGGCACGGTTTTCACCTGGACCATCCGCAAACGCTCGACTGGATCCAACAGTTCATCGCACGGAAAGCGCCGCAGATTTAGCGTGGCAGTATCTTAACTGTGGGCAAGAAATCTGCCACACTTGACCCATGCTGAAGAGAGTTGCCGTCATCGCCCTGCCGGGAGTAACGCCGTTCGAGTTCGGAGTTGCGTGCGAGGTGTTCGGTGTCGACCGCTCCAAACGCGGTGTAGGCATACCGGCCTTCGACTTCTCAATCTGCACTCCTACACCGGGACTCGTTCCCACCAATCTGGGGTTCTCCATAGCCGTCGAGGAAGATCTGAGCGCTACCAAGACCGCAGACCTGGTCATCATGCCGCCGTTCGGGGCAGACGCACCGGGACAAGGCGAAGTCCACCGCGCCTTACAGGCGGCTCACGAGCGGGGAGCCTGGGTGCTGTCCGTCTGCAGCGGCGCCTTCGCTCTGGCCGAAGCGGGTCTTCTCGACGGGCGTCGTGCGACGACCCACTGGATTCATGCCCATCAGCTCGCCGAGCAGTTTCCAAACGCCCGGATCGATGAGAACGTGCTTTACGTCCAGGACGGCACCATCATCACCAGCGCTGGAACGGCTGCCGGAATCGATGCGTGCCTTCACCTCGTGCGTACCGAACTCGGTGCAGCTGCCGCCACAAGCATTGCCCGCTCGATGGTTGTGCCGCCGCACCGCGCGGGAGGCCAGGCGCAATACATCGACCGTCCCATCTCCGTCACCCAGTGCGACACGCTGGAAGACATCCTCGTCTGGATGGACGAACATCTGGACGAGGAACACAGCGTCAGCGCCCTGGCGGCACGCGCGCACATGTCGGAGCGCACCTTCGCCCGGCGCTTCAAGGCAGAGACGGGCACGACGCCGGCCGCCTGGCTCACCGCCCAACGTGTCCTCCGCGCGCAGAGCCTGCTGGAGGAATCCGACCTGAGCATCGAAACCATCGCCCGCGAGGCAGGGTTCGGTCAGGCGGTGCTTCTGAGACACCACTTCCAGCGTGCGCTCGGCACCTCACCGGCTGCGTACAGGAGAACCTTCCGCGGTCATCCGACGCTGGTGCACGGTGCCGATCCACATCGAGCCGACCCACAGCGTGCCGAACCTTCCAACCACCTGCAACCTGCCTGAACAGGAGCCATACATGTCGCACCAGAATGACCCGGCAACCATCAAACGGCTCCTGACCACGCCAGGCCGCTGGGCCGTCGTCGGGCTTTCGAATAATCCGCGGCGGGTGGCGATGGGGGTGTCCCGCTTCCTCATCGACCAGCTCGGGATGGACGTCGTTCCCGTGAGCCTGAAGGGGGACGATGTCTACGGTCGCCAGGGTTACAAGCGACTGGCTGACGTACCGGGGAAGATCGACGTCGTCGACTGCTTTGTGAACAGCCAGAAAGTGGGGAAGGTGGTCGACGACGCCATCGCCGTCGGTGCAAAAGCAGTCTGGCTACAACTCGGCGTGATCGATGAGGCGGCAGCCAAGCGCGCCGCGGATGCCGGACTCGAGGTCGTCATGGACACATGCCCGGCTATCGAGGCGCCGCGGATGGGGCTGTGACCGCCAACTGCTCCTGAGCTGGATGCGGCTCAGCCGCGCTCACTACTACACGCGCTCACCACTACATGCGCTGGTAGCGGGAACGCACAATCATGAAAATCCCGTACGCGATCAGCCCGAGCGCGACGGCGCCAAGGATCCACACGCCGAACGGCTGCTCCTGAAGCGACTTCAGGGCGCCGTCGAGTCCCGTAGATTCCTCGGGGTTGTTCCTAACGGTAGCGATAGCAAGCAGAAGGCCAAGAACACCCAGCGCGATGCCCTTGGCGACGTAACCAACGCTACCCAGCATGGTCACGGCCCGTCCGGCAGATCCGGAGGGCTTACCGGTCAGGTTCTCCTCGAACTTCTTGGTGATGCCGCGATAAACGAAGTAGCCGCCGATGGCGAGAATACCTACACCAACAGCGAGCAGCAGTGCGGTTCCCGCCGGGTTGGCCATGAGTGCTGCGCTGGTGGATTGCGTGGCGGAGTCGCTGTCGCTGGAGCCGCCCATCGCATACTGAAGGAAGGCCAACCCGATCGCCGCGTAGATGACAGCCTTCCCGCCGTTCTTCAAGCGGAACGTCGCCTTTTCCTTGCCGCTGAGCCTGCGCGGCGTGAAGAGAACCTCGCTGAGCAGGAAAAGCGCCAGCGCTGAACAACCAAGGAAACAGACCCACAGCAGGATTCCACCACCCGGAGAACCCGCGAGGGAGGCCATGGCCCCGCTCTGGTCCGCGCTTCCGGATCCGCCGCTCGCTACCCGGAAGGCAATGACGCCGATCAGGATGTGAAGGATGCCCGCAGCGACGTACCCTGCCCTGGCTGCAAGGAGGAACGGTTTTGAATCGGTGGCGTCTTCTGCCCCGTCAGCGACCTTTCGCGCCTGCCTGCCGATGTCTCCCATGTGCGCTCCTTGATCGTGGTCCTTATAGTGTGTCACCGCTTCGCTGTACGCTCACTATGTGGATGCAGCACAGCTTCGCGAGACCTGTCTCTCCTTTCCGGGAACCTACGAGGACTTCCCTTTCGGGCCCGAAGCCTCGGTCTTCAAGGTGCGCGCACCCGGCGGAACAGCGAAGATGTTCGCGCTTTCGGATCTCGGTTCCCCGTCCCTGTCCATCAGCCTCAAGTGCGAGCCTGATCTCGCCGAACAGCTGCGGTCAGCACACCCGGAAATCACCGGCGCCTGGCACATGAACAAAACCCACTGGAACGGCGTGGACTGCACCGGAACGCTGCCCGACGACATGCTTCGTGACATGATCGAGGACTCCTATGACCTCGTCGTCGAGACTCTTCCGAGGAAGGACCGCGAATCGTTGGGCTGGTCCCGGCTCGCCCGGGGAAGCAATGCCTGAGATCACGCACAACGCAGTCGGGTTCACCCGGGGCGGTGTCTGGCCATCAGGTTTTAGACCCATGCGCCACCGCATCAGGGTGGGCGCTGGGGACAGCCAGTTCCGGCAACTCGCTGACGGAATCCTCGCGCTCGACCTGCACCGGCGCTCCAAGCTGCGCATCCACGCCTCACCGCCTCGCGCCGCCGTCGGGGGACTGGTGGTAGTGGGCTTCGGCATAGGAAACCTGCGCTTGAATGCTCCCTGCGAGGTGGTGTGGGTCGAAGACCCGGAGGAGCACGACGGCGGCACCCGCCGCGCCGGGTTTGGTTACGCCACCCTGCCCGGACACCCGGAATGCGGGGAGGAAAGCTTCACTGCTGTCCTGGAACCCGACGGGGCGGTCTACTTCGAGCTGCACGCCTACAGTCGGCACGCCAACTGGTTCTACCGGCTCGGAGCTCCGGTTGCACGGTTCTGCCAGGAGCTGGTTACCCGCCGCTACCTGCGGGCTGCCCGTCACCTTGCCGCCGGGACGGATTCATTCCCCAGACGAAGAGCGACGCCCCGAGCGGGTAACGCTCCTCGCTGACAGAGCCGTAGCCTGCCCTCCGCAACACCGCGGCCGACGCATCGGACTGCGCGTAAGCCTCGATTGAACGCACTTCCGGGCTCTCACCGGCATACTCCGTCAGGCGGTGCAGCGCTTCCGCGGCCATGCCGCAGCCGCGCCGGGACGGTACGATCCCATAGAAAATCTGAAGAGCTCCCGCCTGCGGCGGGCCGTCGAACCCAATGGTCCCGATCACGGAGTCATTCGCCATCTCGACGATGAGCCACACACCGAAGCGTCCGCCGTCGTCGGCGTAGAGCAGTCCTGACTCAAAGAGATGGCGCGCAGCGTCCACATCAGTGGGCTGGGGATAGTCCAGCGCCCAGGAGGGTTCCCGCTCCTGGCGCGCGATCAGATCGGCGTGCGCGGCCCGCATGGGAAGCAACTTCAGCCGCGTTGTGATGAGGGGCCTCTCCCGCATCATGCTGAGGCGCCGGTCAGCTGCGGGCGCATGCCGAGCACCGCCCGGAAAGCAGTCAGGCCGGTACCATCGGCAGGGTCAGCAGCGCAATGAGCGGCGGAAGCCCTTGAACCAGCGCGGCCACCCACAGTGACCGGTTGGTCACAACCAGAACGACGGCGGCGAGCACCATGATCGCGAGCGCGAGGACGATCATGCCGTACCCGACGAGCGTGCCGGACAGCGACAACCCAACGATCACACCGGCAGCAAGAAACAGGTTATAAAAGCCCTGATTGAAAGCCATCGGGCGGATGATGTTCGCGTGTTCCTGGGAGGAGATGCCGAACTTCCGCCACGCAGATGGGTGGCGCCAGCGCACGCTTTCAAGCACGAAGATATACACGTGCAACAAACCCGCGATCATGGCGAAAAGCGCGCTCAAAAGCGGAAATGTCATGGATCAACCCTATCTGCTGGGCTGCTTTCACTCGGGATGGGGCACGTAACGATATGGCAGAGCACCGGTGTCATGACACCGATGCTCTGCCTGATGGAGACTGACCTGATCGAACTGGCGCGATCGATACAGGTCAGCCGAAGTGCTTCGGAAGCGTAGCTTCGTGTGCTTCTTTCAGCTCTGCCAGCGGGAGGGTGAAGTGCCCCTGGACGTCGAGGGCGTCGTTTTCGGCGTCGACTACGCCGATCCGGATGCGCGGGAAGTTCCGTGCGGTGCACATGTCGTTGAAGCGCACTTCCTCGGAGCGCGGAACCGAGACGATGGCACGCGCCTGCGACTCCGAGAACAGCGCGGTGAACGGGTCGATGCCGTCACGCTCACACAGTTCGTCGATCCCGATCCGGGCACCGACACCGAAGCGCAGGGCCGCTTCCGAGAGAGCCGCAGCAAGGCCGCCTTCGGAGAGGTCATGTGCTGCGTCGATCATGCCGTCACGTGAGGAGTTGACCAGGATTGCCGCGAGGGTCTTCTCGGCGTCGAGGTCAAGCGCCGGGGGTTGCCCGCCGAGGTGACCGCGAAGATTCGCCCACTCGGAACCGTCCAGCTCATTCCGTGTGGTGCCGAGCAGGTAAATAGCCTGGCCGTCCTCGCGCCAACCGGACGGAGTCCGGCGTGCGACGTCGTCGAATACGCCCAGCACACCGACTACGGGCGTGGGGTGGATGGCGACGCCACCGGTCTGGTTGTACAGCGAGACGTTGCCGCCGGTGACGGGAACGCCGAGCTCCTGGCAGGCGTCGGCAAGGCCGCGCACCGACTCGGCGAACTGCCACATGACCTCTGGATCCTCGGGGGAGCCGAAGTTCAGGCAATCGGTGACGGCCATCGGCTTGGCGCCGGACGTGGCAACGTTCCGGTAAGCCTCAGCCAGAGCCAGCCGGGCGCCGTCGTACGGGTTGAGGTAGGAGTAGCGGCCGTTGGCGTCCGTGGAGAGCGCGATGCCCAGACCGGTCTCCTCATCAACGCGGACCACACCGGCGTCGTCGGGCATCGCCAGAGCGGTGTTGCCCTGCACGTAGCGGTCGTACTGGTTGGTGATCCAGTCCTTCGAGCACATGTTCGGGGAGGCCATCAGCTCCAGCACCGCGGCTCGAAGATCAGTGGGCGCTTCAGCGCTGAAGGAGTCAGCCTGAACGCCGTCCAACCACACCGGGCGGGAGTACGGGCGTTCGTAGACCGGGCCGTCGTGGGCAACCGTGCGGGGGTCGACATCGACGATCTTCTCGCCGTCCCACTCGATGATCAGGCGGCCGGTATCGGTGACCTCACCCAGCCACGAGTACTCGACGTTCCACTTGTCCATGATGGCTTCGAACGCCGCAACGTTCTCCGGCGTCACCACGGCCATCATGCGTTCCTGCGACTCCGACATCAGGATCTCGCCGGGAGTCAGCGACGGGTCGCGAAGGAGGACGTTTGTCAGCTCGACGTGCATGCCGCCGTCGCCGTTCGAGGCAAGTTCGGAGGTGGCGCAGGAGATGCCGGCGGCACCGAGGTCCTGGATGCCCTCAACGATCGAGTTCTTGAACAGTTCGAGGCAGCACTCGATGAGTACCTTCTCGGCGAAGGGGTCACCGACCTGAACGGCGGGGCGCTTGGACGGCTTCGCGTCGTCGAAGGATTCCGAGGCCAGCACCGAGGCGCCGCCGATTCCGTCGCCGCCGGTGCGCGCACCGAACAGCACTACCTTGTTCCCGACGCCGGACGCGTTGGCCAGGCGGATGTCCTCATGGCGGAGGACGCCGACAGCCAGGGCGTTCACCAATGGGTTGCCCTGGTAGACGGAGTCGAAGACGACCTCGCCGCCGATGTTGGGCAGGCCGAGCGAGTTTCCATACCCGCCGATGCCGGACACGATGCCGTGGACCAGTCGCGGGGTGTCGGGGTGGTCGATTGCTCCGAAGCGCAGCGGATCCATGACCGCGACGGGACGGGCGCCCATCGAGATGATGTCGCGGACGATGCCGCCGACGCCGGTTGCGGCACCCTGATACGGCTCAACGAACGATGGGTGGTTGTGGGACTCGACCTTGAAGGTCACCGCCCAGCCGTCACCGATATCGACGACGCCGGCGTTCTCACCGATGCCGACGAGCAGGTGCTCCTTCATCTCCTCGGTGACCTTGTCGCCGAACTGGCGCAGATGCACCTTCGAGGACTTGTAGGAGCAGTGCTCGCTCCACATCACGGAGTACATGGCCAGCTCTGCAGCGGTAGGACGGCGTCCGAGGATCTCGACGACGCGGTCGTACTCGTTCTCCTTCAGCCCCAGTTCCGCCCAGGGAAGCGGCTGCTCGGGGGTCTGCTCGGCGTGTTCGACCGTGTCGATATTGAACTTCTTGGAGGTTGTCTCTGTGGTCACTTGTTAACCAGTTTCTGCAGTACCGAGGTGAAAATACCGAGCCCGTCTACGCCGCCGCGGACTTCGACCTCGCCGAAGGCGGAGGAGTCCGGGCCGAAGCCGGGTTCAACCGCGTGCTCGGGGTGCGGCATGAGGCCCACAACGTTGCCGTGCTCATTGGTGATACCGGCGATGTCGCGGCGGGATCCATTGGGGTTGCCGCCCACGTAGCGGAATACAACGCGTCCTTCGCCCTCAAGCTCGTCCAGCGTGCGCTCGTCCGCGACGAACTGACCGTCCTGGTTCTTCAGGGGGACAACAATTTCGCTGCCTTCACCGTATGAGGAAGTCCACGCCGTCGAGCTGTTTTCGACCAACAGGCGCTGGTCCTTGCAGAGGAAGTGGAGGTGGTTGTTCTTGACCATCGATCCGGGAAGCAGGTGCGCCTCGGTGAGGACCTGGAAGCCGTTGCAGATGCCGAGTACGGGCAGGGAACCGCCGGACGCCGCAGCGGTGATCTGTTCCATCAACGGCGCAAAGCGCGAAATCGCGCCTGCGCGGAGGTAGTCGCCGTAGGAGAAACCACCGGGAATGATGACGGCGTCAACGTCCTTGAGGTCATGGTCGCCGTGCCAGAGCTGGACACCGGTGCCACCTGCTATGCGCACCGCCCGCAGCGCGTCGCGGTCATCAAGCGTGCCGGGGAAGGTGACGACTCCGACGCGGACTCCGGACAGGCTTTCATCGACAACTTCGGCCGCTGAGTGGCCGATCAGGGGAGTCTCGATGGTCACTGTGCGTCCTCGATGACCGCAACCCGGGTCACATCCTCGATGACGGGGTTCGAGAGCAGTGTGGCGGCCGCGTTGCGGGCGTGATCCAGCACTTCCTCGGTAACATCGCCTTCAACGGTCAACTCGAAACGCTTGCCCTGCCGGACCTCGGCGAATCCAGTGAACCCGAGACGGGGGAGGGCGCCGGCGATAGCCTTGCCCTGCGGATCGAGGATTTCAGGTTTGGGCATGACGTCAACAACGATCCGGGGCATCCGGCAACTCCTGTGAGGTGTAAACACTGGTTAGGTGCAGTTAAATGCGGTTGCCCGACGGGTGCCGTCTCACGCCTGATTTTTCGAAAGAATGGTCCAGCGCTCCGCGAGCTTGCTGTTCCATTCTACCGGCCGAACACAGCGGGCCGTGACTCGGGAGTTGGCGCGCGCAGCTAACTGGCGCCGGCGGTTCCGAGAATGGCTTCCAGCGCGTTCCAGCGCGCAATCTCGCAGCCATCAGTGGCGGAGAACGACGCGTACACGCGGTGCCCGTCGACGGTTCCCTTCACCGTGGCGGTCTGCGGGCCGCCGTACTGCTGCGTGCACATCCTGTTGGGGTCCGGCTGCGCATTGAAGAAGGCCGCACCGAGCCGCTTGACCGCCTCGCAGGCAGCTTCCGGATGAGGAACTGTAGTGGTTTCTCCAATGCCGTCCGGCGTGCACTCAAGGAAGTACTCGACCGGCGCGGACTCCGGGCTGAGCTTGATACTGATGGCCAGCATGGCGGTTCCGACTGCTGCAGGATCCGACGGGAAGCTGGGTGTGGGCTTCGGTGATTCTGGGGACATACTGCTCTCCGGGGCTGTTGGCGACACAGATGGTTCGGCCGGCTCGGAAACGGGCGAGCTGGGAGGGGCGGCCAGTTCCGTGCCGGGTTCGCCGGGCGACCCGCACCCGCTGAGGGAGAAGGCCAGCACAGTGCCGACAAGCATAGCCACATTTCTTGCGGCGATGCCGCGTGCAAAACCCATGGGAAACCTCCTCGTCACCCTCGATATTCCAGCTGGTTCCTGCCCGGATCAGGGGTCAACGGTCAGGTGCAGTTGATTGATGTACTCATTCAACTGTGCACGCTTTAGCTGGGATTCAGCCGAGAACGCACGCTGTGCCCGCACATAGTCCGCCCGCCCGCCGGGTGTCTCGATGGCGATGGGAGGGTAGCCCCACTCCGCCAGGTCATACGGCGAGGCCTGCATGTCCATGGCGCGGATTCGCCACGAGAGTTCGAAGCAGTCCATCACCAAATCACTGGGCAGGGCGGGAGTCAGCTTGTATGCCCATTTGTAGAGGTCCATGTTTGCGTGCAGGCAACCCGGTTGCTCGAGATCCCGCTGGGCTGTCCGCGTCGGCTGGAGCTCATTCAGCGCAACCGCCTGCGGGGCATAGAAACGGAAGGCGTCAAAGTGGGTGCATCTGATCCGGTTCGCCTCCACCACCTCGTCCGTTCCCTGGGCGCCCAACCGCAGGTTCAGGTATTCGTGCCGGATGGAGTTCTCCTCCGACTTATAGGCCATCGCCCACTCGTGCAGACCGAAACAGCCGAACTGCGCAGGGCGGGCGGCAGTGCCGGAAAGGATGATGCGGGCAAAGTCCACCGCCTCCCTCCGTGTCTCGAGGAAAGCAGCGAGATCGAGCGTCACGGCGCCGTCGTCGTTCTTGAGTCCGAGCTGCTGCCGTTCCTCGGAGGTGAGGTTCCGGTAGAACTTCCAGCCCGCACGTTCGACGGCGGGGGGCCCGGTGAGAACGGTATGCGCACCCGGATGCCACTTCAGCAGCTGAGCCGGCTTCTGCGTGTAGTAGGTGAACAGGAAGTCCTCCACCGGATGCTTCTGCTGTGCCGCCCGCCGGCGCAGGTAGGGCTCGGTGTACGCTCGAACCCGCTCGGAATGGGCGGTGGCACGGGGCTCCCACTCTTCGGGAGCAAGGACGGTCACAGGCACCATCCCATTATCCCCTGATGCCTGAAGCAACGGTCTTTTACCACTATCCCGTCGGAAATTGAATGAACGGGCGTTCTCAAAACCCGATTTTGCTCCAAAGCTCTGTTTACGGGCAGGTTCTGCTCAGGACCGCCCCTTGGGAACCCTACTCGGGGGTAGCCTATGTGAGGCTCCGGTAGTGATTCAGGGCACAGACCCCCACACCAGCTGCTTTCAGTCCGGCATTGTCCGGTCGCTTTTTCGATGAAAGGTAACCTCGCGTGAAAGACCCTCAATACAGGAATCCGCGGGCAGGTGGTCTGCGCAGAGCTACAGCTCTCGTACTGGGCCTGCCGTTGATTCTCGGTTCCATGACGGCGGTCCCCGCCGCTGCAGCACCGACTGGCCCCACTGCTACCCAGCAGATCCAGACGGTCAAGAAAGTGGATCCCAAGGACTACCCGGCCGGCCGTTACATTGTGGTGCTCAGTGAGGAGCCCGCAGCAACGTACGACGGCGGTGTCCCCGGCATCGCAGCCACCAAGCCGGAAAAGGGCGAAAAGCTCAGCGGCAAGAAGGACTTCCAGAAGTACAAGAACCACCTTGAGAAGAAGCAGCAGGCCGTTGCGGCCCAGGAAGGTGTGGAGATCAACCGCACCTACACCGCTGCGCTCAACGGCTTCAGCGCGACGCTGACGTCCGAGCAGGCTGTTGAGCTCGCCAAGGATCCGAACGTACGCATGGTCGCTCCGGACGTCGAGAACGCGCCGGATGACTACACCAGCATGGACATCCTCAACCTTCCCGGAAGCAAGGGTGCCTGGAAGACGCAGTTCGGCGGCGAAAAGAACGCCGGCGCCGGAACCGTCGTCGGGATCATCGACACCGGCTACACCCCGGACAACCCGTTCTTCGCAGGCAAGCAGGTCAAGCCGCTCAAGGGCAATGCGAAGGCGCGTGTCGGAGAGCCCTACCTGACCAAAGACGGCCAGATCGCCATGCTGAAGGCAGACGGCTCAACCTTCGTCGGTGAATGCCAGGAAGGTGAAGGCTTCACCGGCGAGGAGTGCAATTCGAAGGTCCTCGCGGCCCAGTACTTCGCCGAGGACTTCATCGAGTTCGTTCCCGAGGCGAATCGGGCACCCGAGGAAGTGCTGTCGCCGGTCGACGTCGACAGCCACGGAACCCACACGGCAAGCACGGCAGCGGGCAACAACAAGGTCACCCAGACCGTAGCGGGCCGTGACTTCGGGGTGTCCTCCGGAGTCGCGCCGGCTGCCAAGCTCTCCATCTACAAGACCTGCTGGGCCGACGACGACCCGAACACCGGCGGCTGCTACTCCTCCGCCGCTGTTGCCGCGATCAACCAGGCGATCCTCGATGGCGTGGACGTGCTGAACTACTCGATCTCGGGCAGTACAACCACCACCACGGATCCTGTGTCGCTCGCGTTCCTGTCCGCAGCTTCGGCAGGGATCTTCGTCGCCACCTCGGCCGGTAACTCCGGGCCGACCGCCAGCACCGTCAACCATGGCGCACCCTGGCTGACGACCGTCGCAGCAAGCACCTTCAGCCACGCCCTGCAGGGTACAGCCGAGTTCTCGGATGGGACGAAGTTCCGCGGAGCCAGCATCATGAGCGCCGGCGTTCCGGCGAGCCCGGTAGTACTCAGCGGTAACGCGGCAGCAGCCGGTGCTGTGGACCCGGCACTGTGTGCACCGAACTCCCTGGATCCTGCCCTCGTGACAGGCAAGATCGTTGTCTGTGACCGCGGCGTGTACGACCGCGTTGCGAAGTCGGCCGAGGTTGCCCGGACCGGCGGAATCGGCATGATCCTGGTGAACCTCTCCGACTCCTCCATGGACACCGACAAGCACGCCGTTCCCACCGTGCACGTCAACGCTCCCCAGAGCCTGGTGCTCAAGGAGAAGGTTGCCGCCAACCCCGACATCCGGGTAGCGCTGGTACCTGAGGACACCACCGGCGAGGCACTGCCGCCCGTTCCGCAGATCGCGGGCTTCTCCTCTCGGGGGCCGCTCCTCGCGACTGGCTCGGATCTGTTGAAGCCGGACATCGCTGCACCCGGCGTTGCCGTCCTCGCAGGCGTTTCACCCATCGGTACCGGAGGTGATGACTTCGGATTCCTTTCAGGCACCTCGATGGCATCGCCGCACGTCGCCGGTGTGGGCGCACTGATCCTCGCCAAGAACCCGGCGTGGTCGCCGGCTGCGGTGAAGTCCGCCATGATGACCACCGCTGATCCGGTGAAGAACGCTGAAGGCGGCGTGGACGGTGACGTCTTCGCGACCGGTGCAGGTCAGGTCGATCCCACCAGCGTGCTGAGCCCCGGACTGATCTACGACGCGGGTGTACGCGATTACCTGCAGTTTGTTGAAGGCACCGGCTTCGCCGATGTCGCGGGCATCGAGGGCATCAACGCGAAGGACATGAACGTTCCGTCCTTCGCGGTCGGAAACCTGACCGGCAAGGTGACCGTCACCCGCACGGTGACTGCGCTCACCCCAGGGCTTTACAACGCCACGGTGAACGTTCCCGGCGTGAACGCCACGGTAACCCCTTCGGTCCTGAACTTCAGTGCGGCAGGGGAGAAGCGCACCTTCCAGGTGACCTTCGAGAATGCGGACGCCGCACTCGGCCAATTCGCCAAGGGTTCGCTGGTGTGGCAGGGCGCTGACAAGGTAGTGACTTCACCGATCGCGGTCCGCCCGCAGTCCGTGGTCGCTCCGTCCGAGCTCTCCTTCACATCCGAAGGTCCGGACGGCAGTGGAATCATCCCTGTTACCGCGGGAACGAATGCTCCCGTCTCGATGAAACTCGAGGGGCTCTCCAAGGCCAACAGCGAGGCGCTTTCCCTCGTTCCCGGCCCTGTGGCCACGAGCGACAACGCGTCGAACTTCGTCACCGAGGTCACCGTTCCCAGGGGGACGCCGTTCGCGAAGATGTCGGTTCTTTCCTCCGATGACACGGCGGACTTCGACCTCTTCGTGTTCGATCCCAACGGCCGCCTGTTCCAGGTTGCCACCGCCTCGGCGAGTGAGACACTCAGCCTGCCGAACCCGGTTCCGGGAACCTACACGGCAATCGTGAACCTTTACGCAAGCACCGATGGGCGGGCGACCGCTGCAACATTCGACGCCGCAATCCTGGGCGCCGACGAGGGCAACGCCTCCATCTCGCCCAACCCGCTTGACCTTGACAACGGCCAGTCCGGAGAAGTGACCCTGAACTGGACCGGCCTCGAGCCTGGCTCATATGTCGGCCGGATCACCTACACAGGATCCACCTCCGTGACCTTCGTTTCGGTCACGGTCAGTGGTTCGGGCGACGTCGAAGCGGTCGCGGTTCCCGAGGTCAGCGGCGCAGACAAGCTGCCCGCAGGACCGCGTGAGGACACCACGCCGACGAACGGTAAGTAGCAGTACGCAGGTTACGCGAAATCCCCCGCACCGGTCTGTCCGGTGCGGGGGATTTCTGCATCAGGCCGGAGCTTTTTGGACCATTCGGACTTAAGATGTGGGTACTCGAACAGCCGCAGAGAGAAGGCGATACCCATGGCTGAGAGACCCCGGCGCCGCTGGATCAAAAACCCCGCCACCATCTTTCTGGGACCGCCCGAACGGGATGCCCTGGATGGCCCGGTGGTACACCGGCATGATGAGTTCGAAACAGCCTCAGAGGCCGAACTCGCTGAACTCAACATCGAGGTGGATTCCGACGGCCATCATTACGCCGTCCGCAAGCATCCGGACCACCAGACAGTTCGCCGAACCGAACCCGTCCAGAAATACACGGACTACTTCACGAAGCCGGTCCTCCACACGGAGGAATAGCCTCGAGAGTTAGCAGGACGACGGCGTCCTAGCGGCCCGTGCCCGCGTAAACGGTCGCAACGGCGTCGCCGTCGAGATCAAACGCCGCGTGCACGGCGCGAACCGCCGTGTCCAGCAGATCGGCACTGGTGACCACCGAGATGCGAATCTCGGAGGTGGAGATCATGTCGATGTTCACGCCGGCGTCGGACAATGCCCGGAAGAACTTGTAGGAGACGCCGGGGTTGGAGCGCATTCCGGCACCGATGAGGGACAGCTTGCCGATCTGCTCGTCGTATTCGATGCTGTCGTAGCCCACGAGGTCCTGTGCCGCCTTCAGCGCCGTCAGCGCATCGGCGCCTTCGACGATGGGCAGGGTGAAGGAAATGTCCGTGTGCCCTGAGCCATGCGTGGAGACGTTCTGCACGATCATGTCGATGTTGGAGTGGGCTCCCGCAACGATTCTGAAGATCTCAGCTGCCTTGCCGGGGATGTCGGGCACGCCGACAACGGTAACCTTTGCCTCGGAGCGGTCATGGGCAACACCGGAGATGATGGGCTGTTCCAAGGGTTCTCCCTCTTGAATCTTGATGGTGTCGTCGGGGTTGGGAAGAACCCAGGTCCCCTCGAGTTGGCTGAATGATGAGCGGACATGCAGCGGCACGCCGAAACGCCGGGCGTACTCGACGCAGCGAAGGTGCAGGATTTTCGCGCCGGACGCGGCCATCTCCAGCATCTCTTCGCTGGAAATGGTTGCGATCTTCTTCGCCGAAGGGACAACGCGCGGATCGGCCGTGTAGATACCGTCAACGTCGGTGTAGATTTCACACACGTCAGCCTTCAGGGCTGCAGCGAGTGCTACGGCAGTTGTATCCGACCCGCCACGGCCCAGCGTCGTGATGTCGTTGCTGTCCTGGCTCATCCCCTGGAAGCCGGCGACGATTGCGATGTCGCCCTTGTCGATGGACGTCCTGATCCGGTGCGGCGACACTGCGATGATCCTGGCCTTGCCGTGGATCGCGTCGGTGATCATGCCGGCCTGGCTGCCCGTGAAGGACTGTGCGCTGGACCCGGCCTCGTGGATGGCCATTGCAAGCAGGGCCATCGAGATGCGTTCCCCGGCGCTCAGGAGCATGTCCATCTCGCGGGGGTTGGAGGTGCTGCTGACCTGCGCTGCGAGGTCAAGCAGTTCATCGGTGCTGTCGCCCATTGCTGAAACGACGACGACGACCTGGTTGCCGGCCGCTTGCGTCTCCACGACGCGCTTGGCGACGCGCTTGATGCCCTCCGCGTCGGCCACGGACGAGCCACCGAACTTCTGAACAATCAAGGCCATGCGCACGCTCGCTGATATTGGGTGACGGTGTCCGGCGGTATGGACGGCGCCGGTAGCAGGTCAACTACAAAGGGGGTTTCTTCAAGTCGGCCACGGTCGATGAACGGCCCGTAACCGCACACCATGTTAACCGTTCGATTTCGACTCACCCAATCACAAGTCCTATTGTGCAGCGTTTCCAGACCAGGTTTCCTCACCCTGTTGTTAGGGTCGCCTCATGACCAATGGGTATGGGGGAATCATTGCCAGAGGTATCAAACGAAGTTTCGGCTCCGTTGATGCGGTTCGCAGTATCGATTTTGAGGCGCCGCCGGGAGAGGTGACAGCGCTGATCGGGCCGAACGGATCCGGCAAGACCACGCTGCTGCTGATCCTCGCATCGCTGCTGGCGCCGGATGCGGGCACGCTCACGGTCGGGGGATCGGACCCGGCGACCGATTCCGCAGCCGTGCGCCGCAAGGTCGGCTGGATGCCGGACACCCTCGGGGTCTGGGAATCGCTCAAGGCGCGCGAGATCCTCACCACCGTGGGTGCGCTGTACGGATTAACGACGGCGGCTGCTTCCACGCGAGCCGCCGAACTGCTCGACGCCGTCCGGCTCACGGAATACGCTGACGCCCCGGCCCGGGTCCTCTCCCGCGGTCAGCAGCAGCGTCTCAGCCTGGCGCGGGCGCTGATCCATGACCCGGAGGTGCTCCTGCTGGATGAACCGGCGTCGGGACTCGATCCGGGCTCCCGAGTGGAGCTGCGCATCATGCTCCGGCGGCTCGCCGGGGAGGGCAAGACCATCGTCGTCTCCAGTCACGTGTTGTCCGAACTGGACGAAATAGCAGACCGCGCCGTCTTCGTCAGCCGCGGGGAGTCCGTCAAGACCCAGACCCTCGACGAGGCAGGAAGTCAGCTTCGCCGCTACTGCATCCAGGCCGAACCGATGTCGGCCCTCGCCGACGTCCTGTCAAGTCACGGCGTCGTCTTCGAAGAGCGGGGCGACTCCCGGCGGGTCGAGTATCAGGTGTTGCTCAGTAGCACTGAGCAGGCAGCGTGGCTGCTGCGCACGCTCGTCCTGGCCAACGTCGTCGTGACCGCCTTTGCGCCGGCCGGCGGCGCCCTCGAAGAGACCTACATGAGCCTGGATACGGAGCGGCAATGAGCACGCAGTTGATCGAGAGTAGCCGCCCCCTCAGCCTCGGATATGCGACGGGGGTGCGTTCCATTTTCGGGCTTGAGATGAAGCAGAGGCTACGGGGCCGCGCCTGGTACATCATGATGGCCGTCTGGTTCCTTGTGATCGGTCTGGTGTTTTTGCTGGCGACCCTTACGACGTCGGCCACCGGCGGAGCGGGACCCTTCCTGTTCGACCTCGTGGTCGGCTTTGTGCTGTTCTTCGGGCTGCTGGTGGCGCCGGGCCTGTCCGCAAACGCGATCAATGGTGACCGCGCCGGCGGAACGCTGGCCATCCTTCAAATTACGCTCCTGACCCCTGGCCAGATCCTGTGGGGTAAGTGGCTCGCGTCCTGGGTGGCCTCGTTGGGATTCCTGGCGCTGAGTTCGCCGTTCATCTTCTGGGCGCTGGCTCTGGGTGGCGTCAACCCGCTCGAGGCCGTGGTCTCCCTGGTGGTGCTTGCCCTCGAGCTCGGGTTGGTGTGCGCCCTCGGCGTCGGGACCTCCGCCCTCGCAACCAGGCCGTTGTTCTCGATCGTCACCACCTACATGATGGTTGCCCTGCTGGGTCTCGGAACCCTGATCGCGTTCGGGCTCAGCATGACTCTGGTGATGGAGGAAGACGTCCCGGTAGTGCAGTCGTACTACAACTACCCGCCGGAGGTGCAGCTCAGCCAGGAGATCCCTTCGGAGGAGGACCTCGTGTGCGTCACCGATGAAATCACGACGACGGTCTGGCACACCGAACGTACGGCTTGGTTGCTCGCAGCCAACCCGTTCGTCATTGTCGCGGATGCTGTGCCTTATGACAGGGCCGCGGATGACCTCCCGGTGGGGTCGTTCAATGAGACCTACCGGGCGCCCGGGGTTATGGAGAGCATCAGCGATCAGGTTCGTCTTGCCCAGGCGGGTCCGGACTACAACGTCACCTGTGCCGAGGCCCAGTTCTTTGGGCCGCGGTCGCGGGACATCGAGTCTGAGCCGTTCCCGATCTGGCCGCTCGGGCTTGCCTTGCAGGGTGGGCTGGCTGCAGTGGTGCTCTGGGCGGGCCGTCGCAAGTTGGTCACCCCAGCTCGCCGGCTCTCACAGGGCACCCGCATAGCCTGAGCGCCTCCCCCCTTAGCGTCGGAAGGGGCACCTATCCTCCGTTGGTTGTGACGGTTGACACAACATGCGAGGTTACCTATAGTCAACATTTATTGCCTGCAAAGCACCCAGGCTTCCGGCATTTCGTAAGGAAAATATGAACAACCACGCGCTTCCCCAGCCGTCCGAACGTGAAGTTGCCGAAGCCGCCTCCCGGATCGTGGAAGCATTTGCGGCAACGGATACTGAACGGTATTTTTCGGGATTTGCTACCGATGCGAGCTTTATCTTCCATTCCGAGCAGAGCCGACTCGAGGGTCGCGCGGCTTATGAAGCGATGTGGTCAGAATGGGTGGCAAGCGGTTGGACGGTCATAGCTTGCGACTCAACCAACCAGCACGTCACAGTCTTCGCCGGAGGCGCCGTCTTCAGCCACGACGTAGCCACCACGGTCCGCACCAGCGATGGTGAGGAGTCGTATCGAGAGCGGGAAACCATCGTCTTCCGTTGTGAACCAGACGGTGCGCTCCTGGCCGTTCATGAGCATCTGTCGCCCTCTCCCGCCCGGACAGCGTAGTTCCCGCCCTCACTTCCAGGAG
>NZ_JAPSHV010000057.1 GCF_031179385.1 Arthrobacter sp.
CCAACCGGGGCTTCCGAATGAGCGCTCGTTTGTGCAGTGGCCATGGCTCCCCTTCAGCCGTCGGAGTCGGTTTCCCTATTCTGTCGGCATCCGGCAAGGCTCACAACGATCCGTCACCCGAGTTGGCTCGCTGGAGCGCGGCTCGGGGCCCTGGACCGATTGAGCATGAAGTATCCCGTCGTCGCGATGGCGAGCTGGAATGGAATCGCCAACAGCACGGCGGACGTCTGCTCGTTGGCCGCCAACAACAGAACACTGCTTGCGACGAGGAGAACCCCGAGCCAGCGAGGGAGAACCCCGGACCGCAGGATGAAGATTCCGATGAGTACGAATCCGATGATCAGGGTCACCATCCCGACGACCACCAGATAGGGCATTCCCGAAAAGTTGCCTCCGAAGAACGCCGCCTGGATGAACACTGCGGCCAGCAGTACCAGGAAACCGACGGCGGCGCATGCCAGCCCGATATTCATCAGCTTCGGCGACCGGCCGGAGTGACGCGCCATCAGCGTGAGCTCGACCAGACCCAGCAGCACCAACAAAGCGGCTGCGGCACCGATGCCGGTGACCAGGCCCGACGCCGACCGCATCGGTTGGGCGGCGCATTCCGTTCCGACACATCGAGTCGGTTCCAGCGAGTGAAGGATCACCGCGACGGTACCAAGCAGGCCGCCAATCAGTGCGGCAGGACCGGCCACCCGTGTGATCGAAGAGGTGCGAGAGGTATCCCAAGTCATGAACAACCGCCATCAATAAGGAGACCCAGGAGTGGATGATGTCCCATGCTTACCCGGGCCGCCGTCGTCGTCAATAAGGGGCCGCACGCAGAAGTGGCCCTTAGGCGCAGAACCGGTGCTCAAAGACAGCGGGATTTGTGCCTAAGGGCCAGTTCTGCGCCGGGCGAGTGCTAAAGAGAGGCAGGTTGCGACGGGGCAGAGTCAAAGGCGGGTGTCAGGCGGGTGTCAGGCAGACGGCACGGCGACCCCGGGCAACAGCCACAGCCCTACACCGGGGCCCTCGCCGCGGAACACCACCCCGTCCTCAGACCAGTCGGCGGAAACTGAGCCCGTGCTCCACAGGTCGGACGCAGCCTCGAAGGCAGGCACACCCACAAGATCGAGCGGCAGGCTGACGTTATCAAAGCCGGCACGGGACGCAACAACCAGCACCGACCCCGAGGCATGTTCACGGACATACGCCAGAACGTCCCCCTCGGCGTACAGCCACCGCAGCCCGCCGAAAGCCAACGCCGGCACATCGCGACGCAACCGGCCAAGGTGCGCAACGGCGTCGTGCAGTTCTCGATGCGATGGCGTCAGCGAATCCCACGGCATCGGCGTCCGCGAGTCCTCACCGTTGATGCCCTCCAGGCCGAACTCGTCACCGGCAAACAGCGTGGGAATCCCGGGCATTGAGAACATGATCCCCAGCCCGACCAGTTGCCCTCCGGGAATCATCACCGTCGAGGCACGCGCGGTGTCATGCGTGTTGAGCGCGATCATGTTCTGCGTCCGTACCTGCCACGGGAAGGCTGCCGCAAACACCGAGTGCAGCTCCACGAACTGCTCTGCCGGAATCCGGTTCGGGCCGGGCAGGGGAGTGCCGAAGAAGTTGACGTCCGATGAACCAGCCAGCCACTGCCATAGCGGCCGCGTGAAGTTCGAGTACGTCATGGCTCCGTGCCAGGTATCGCCGTCAAAATCCATCGCCGCATCGTTGGTCGATTCGGCGAGCAGCAGCGTGTCCGGATTGACCTTGTGCATCGTGGACCGGACAGCCAACGCGACAGAACGGTTCAGATCAACGTCGCCGTGGCGGCCGGTCATGTTCGCCACGTCGACGCGCCAACCATCCAGATTGAACGGCGGCTGCAGAAACCGCCCGACGACGGAGGCCGGACCCCCGATGAACCGCTCACGCAGCGCAGGTGAGACCCAGTTCAGTTTCGGCAGGCTCGGCACCCCGAACCAGGCCGCGTAGTCGGAGCGGTCCTCAGAGAAGTAATAGAAGCCCGCCTCATCGGAACCAGGATCGACGACGGCGGTGCGGAACCACTCGTGCGCGTCACCGGTGTGGTTGGTGGTGAGGTCACCGATCACCTTGAGCCCCCGCTCGTGGGCAGCCTTCACGAGTCGGATCAGCGCCTCATCACCGCCGAGCAGCGGATCCACCGAGCTGAACGTCGATGCGTCATAGCGGTGGTTCGACCGTGCCGGGAAGAAGGGGGTCAGGTACACCACCGTCGCACCGAGTGACTGGATATGGTCAAGCCGCTCCGCGATGCCGTCGAGGTCGCCGCCGTAGAACTGGTACGGGGTTTCGGCGCCGGACGGCTGTACCGGCGTGCTCCACTCGCAGGGAACCGCCCAGTCCGGAGCCTCACGTTCAGCAGCCGAAGCTGACCGCTCGAACCTGTCGGGAAAGATTTGGTAGATCACACCCTGCCGGGCCCATTCGGGCGCCGGTTGATGGGCCACCATTCGAAAGTCGTGCACGTCAGGTGTGTCCCGCGCGAACAGGCCTTCCGCGTTCAGCCAGTGCCACGTGGAACTGTCGGCAGATTCGGATGGAGAATCAACCTCGAGCAGGAACCGGTAGCGCGTCACCGGATTCACCAGCCGGACCGAAGCCTCCCACCACTCCCACGAGCCGACGTTCCCAAGCCGGCGGGCCTCGTCATAGTGCGGTTCGGCGTCCCTGAGAGATCGCACATACACCCGCCGGACGGACCCGTAAGACCGGGGGACCCGCAGGCGGACCGGCACCGAAGCACCCAGCGAAACGTCGGAGGGCACATACAGTGCCGATCCGTCATGATGCGGCAGGACGACCATCTGCGACTTAGCCCTTGACCGATCCGGCGGACAGACCGTTCACGATGTACTTCTGCAGATACAGAAACAGCGCCATCACCGGCAGGGCAGCGAGCACGGCGCCGGCAGCGAAGACGCCCCAGTTCTCGGAGCGCTGCTGACCCACGTAGGAGTAAAGCCCGACGGCGAGTGTCTGGCTGTCCGGGTCCGTCAACACCACGCTGGCAATCACAAACTCGCTGCTCAGGCCGATGAAGGCCAAGAGCCCGACGACGGCAAGGATCGGCGTCACCAGCGGCAGGATGATGGTGAAGAACACCTGGACGTGGCTCGCACCGTCAATGCGCGCAGCCTCGTCGAGCGACGGCGGAATGGTGTTGAAGAATCCGTACATCAGATACGTGTTCACGCCCAGCGCTCCACCGAGATACACCATGATCAGCCCCAACTGGCTGCCCAGTCCCAGCCACGGCACCACGTCGGTGATGAAGTTGAGCAGCAGGAAGATTGCGACGACGGCAAGCAGCTGTGGAAACATCTGCAGTATGAGGAGGGTGAGCAGGCTGACCCTGCGGCCCTTGAAGCGCATGCGGCTGAACGCGTACGCAGCCAGCGCACCAAGGAAGACAGTTGCTGCAGAGGTTATGACGCCGATCACCAGTGTGTTGACGAACCACTTGCCGAAGGGACGGTTGGGGTCGCTGAACAGCTGCTCGAAGTTGCCGAAGTCGATGCGGCTGAAGAGCACATTGGACCCGGCCATGGTGCCCGTCGAGTTCAACGCCGCGGACAGCACATACAGGAGCGGGAACACCGCGAACAGGGTGGTGATGACGCCCACCAGATGCCGCCAGCCCTTCTCACGGAACCAGGCGCCGAAGGACTGCTTGCGCTGGGGAGGAAGCGACGTCGTCGTACCCGATCCTGAGCCGGCAAGGAGCGTGGTTGGTGTTTGGGTGGCCATTAGTGGATCTCCTCGAGGGCCTTGGTCTGCCGGAAGCTGAGAATCGAAATTGCGGCGACGATGAAGAAGATGACGATGGACAGCGCACTGGCGAGACCGTAGTCACGGCCCACCCCGCTGCCGAACGCGACTTCGTACACCATGGTGATGAGGATGTCCGTCGCGCCCACGTTGACCGTGGTGTCTGAGAGGCGCGGACCGCCGTCAGTCAGCATGTAGATGATGTTGAAGTTGTTGAAGTTGAACGCGAAGCTCGCGATCAACAGAGGAGCGACCGAGACCAGCAGAAGCGGCAGCTTGATGGAGGTGAACAGCTTCCAGGGGGTGGCGCCGTCGAGCTTTGCCGCTTCATTGACGTCCTCCGGGAGGGACTGCAGGGCACCGGTGCACACCAGGAACATGTAGGGGAAACCGAGCCACAGGTTGACCAGCAGGACGCTGATCTTCGCCAGCAGCGGATCGGTCAGCCACGGGATGTTCGCGCCGCCGAAGAAGGTGTTGTTGACGTATCCGAACTCGGGGTTGAGCAGGCCGGACCATACGAGGCCTGCGAGGAACGCCGGGAACGCGTAGGGGAGGATCATCAGGACCCGGTAGATGCGCTTCCCGCGCAGGTTCGGCAGGTTGAAGGCGTTGGCGAGGAACAACCCCAGCGCGAACGTGGAAAGTACCGAAACCAGCGCGAAGGTGAAGGTCCAGAGAGTCACCTGAAGGAGCGGTCCACGGATGTTCTCGTCGGAGAAGGCCTTGGTGAAGTTTGCGAAGCCGACGTCGATCTTCCAGCCGGTGCTGAGCTCGTTCCCGTCCTCGGAGACGAACGTGCCCTTCCCCGAGTCGGCGTACACGGTGCCGGTTTCGGTGTCGGTAAAGGTGTCGGCGGCTTCGTCGTATTCCAGCGTTGGGCTGTAGACATAGGCGGTGGAGCCGTCGCTGGTCTTCAGGGTGCCGTCGTCCGGATCGTCCGAGAATGGGATGGTCAGGGCGAGAATGTCGGCCTGGTTCGCCAGCACCTCGTTGAACTGGAGCGTGCGGTACCCCTCGAGTTCGGTTGCCTTCCCGGTGCCGTCGGTAACAGCATCCGATGCTTCCTCGAGCGGCTCCTCGGCGCTGCCGATGCTGATGCCGCCGTCGGGATCGGTGGTGAGGAAGTGGAATTCGCCGTCCTGCTCGACGATGGTGACCCGGTAGGCGGGGGAGTCCGGCACCCGCTGCTGCGCTGCGAGCTGGATGGCGGAGATGGCATCTTCCTTGGTGCTGTTGTGTCCGTCGCCGTAGTTGGTGAACGCCACGTAGCCGCTGAAGATCATGACGAAGACCTGGAAGATCAGCAGGAAAAAGACGCCGGGGGCAAGGTATTTGGCGGGAAGCCCTCCACGCCGGAGGTAGATCCAGTTGATGAGTAGCGTGACGCCCGCTGCCAGCACCAGCACCGTCCACTTTTCCTGCAGGAACAGGACGGTGAGGACGTAGACCGCGAAGGCGTCGACGAGCCCCAGCAGGATGATTTTTGCGAGAAGTCCGGCCATCGAGTCCGACGGGCGGAGGGACCTGGGCTGTTTCTGCGGAGAAGTTCGGGTCAGTTCGGTGGTTGGCATGGGCCGGAGCTTTCGTTCGAAGCAGTGCGTTAAGGGCAGGCACTAGTCAAGGCAGTGGCGAGTCAGGCAGTGCAGGGCACGGCCCGGGTAAAGGGAAGCCGTTGTGGGCCGGGGTGCATCCGGCCGGCCCACAACGGCTGCTTGGTGGGTGAGTTATCCGGCAGAGATCTTCTGCTCGATGTTCTTCACCATGGCCGGCCAGGCTTCCTCCGGCTTTGCAGTGCCCTTGATCAGTGCAAGCTCAGTTGCACCCCAGTCAGCCCAGACTGCCTGCATTTCGGGGACCGCGGGCATCGGAACGCCGTTGGCGCCGATCTCACCGAACGCGGCAACGATCGGGTCAGACGCGGCCTTCTCGAAGGAGGCGGTGAGTGCCGGCGGGCGGCCACCCACTCCGAACATGGCATCCTGTGCTTCTTCGGTGGTCAGGTAGTTCACTGCGAACTCGTTTGCAGCCAGGGCGTTCTTGCTCTGCGCGGAGATGAAGTACCCGTTCACGCCGATGAAGGGCTGAGCAGGCTCATCGCCCACAGTAGGCAGGGGATCGACGGCGACGTTGATCCCGGCTTCCTGAGCGGCGCCGACGTTCCACGGGCCGGTCAGGTAGTAGGGGGACTCACCGGCAAGGAACTTCTCCTTGGCGATGTCACCGGTGATGTTCGAGTTGAGGATGCCGGATCCGGCGTCGCCCCACTCAACGAGCTTCTTCGCGAATTCGACGCCGTTCTCCTCACCGAGCAGGAGCTTCGAGGCGTCGTAGCTGCCGTCCTCATTCTGGGCGAAAACCGGAACGCCCATCGAGGTCTGGAAGGGGTACATGTGGTACGGGTCTGCCTGCTTGGGGTCGAGACCCACGAGGAACGGGAACTCCGCGTCGCCGGCCTCGACAGCTGCCTCGCCGTTGGCGATCACCTCGTCGAAGGTCTCTGCGGCCTCAGGCACCATGTCGGCGTTGCGCAGCAGTCCGATGTTTTCGATCGCGTAGGGAACGCCGTACAGGCTGCCCTCGTAGGACATGGCCTGAATTGCCGATTCCTGGAACTCGCCTGCCTTGTCGCCCAGCTCAACGGGAGCAACGACGCCGTTCTCCACAAAGGTGCCGATCCAGTCGTGCGGGCCGACGATCAGGTCCGGTCCGTTGCCGGTGGGTACCTGGGTAATGAAGTCGTCACGGACGGCAGCGAAGTCTTTGACCGCGAGGTCGATCGAGATTCCGGTGTCCTCCTCGAAGGATGCAGCGATCGACTCGAGCGCTGGAGCACGCTCCGCGTCCACCCACATGGTCAGGGTGGTTGAGCCACCTTCGGCGAGGTTGGTGGGCGCAGCCGATTCTCCGGTAGTGGACTCGGTGGACCCGCCGCCGCAGGCAGTCACTGCCATCACGGCGACGGACAGAGCGGCTGTGGCCAGCGTCCGTCGATGGAGGAGTCTGGTTGTTTGCACCTTCATTGGTGAACCTTTCTGTGGCGCCGGACGGCAGCCCATCAGTGGGCATTGCGCTTCACGGCGCTGGTGAGAATGAGAGACCGGTTGGTAGTGCCGAACCCTTCACAATCCGTCGGAAGGGGTGAGGCACAACACATCGTAAGCGTTTACGGTCAATCCGCACAAGATGAATTTTGCGGCCCGCAAGAATCCGCGGGAGGGTTGATACAACGGGATGAAGAGCAACTGTAAACGCTTTCAATTAACGTGCTGCCGTGGTTAGCATGTACCCCATGCCCAACGCCGTATCGCTTGCGCCAGCTGTCTCCGCCCTGTCGCCCGCGCCCACATTTCATGCACCTCTCCACACCGCACACGACGACGACGCATGGTGGCGCTCATCGGTCATCTACCAGGTCTACCCCCGGTCCTTCAGGGATCTGAACGGTGACGGCCAGGGGGATCTCGCAGGGATCACGGCTGAGCTCCACCAGCTCGCCGACCTCAGCGTCGACGCCATCTGGATGTCTCCGTTCTACACTTCGCCACAGCGGGATGGCGGCTACGATGTCGCCGACTACTGCGACGTCGACCCCATGTTCGGCACTCTCGAAGACTTCGACCGGCTTACGGCACGAGCAACAAAGCTGGGGATCAAGGTAATCATCGACCTCGTCCCCAACCACTGCTCCAGCGAACACGCACTCTTCAAGGCCGCCCTTGCCGCTGAACCCGGCTCACCCGAACGCGCAATGTTCATCTTCCGCGACGGAACCGGCCCCGACGGGTCCAATCCGCCGAACAATTGGCAGTCGCACTTCGGCGGCTCGGCCTGGACCCGCACGCTGAACGACGACGGCACACCCGGCCAGTGGTACCTCCACCTCTTCGACTCCTCCCAGCCGGACTTCAACTGGGACAACCCGGCCGTGCACGCCGAGTTCGAGCGGATCCTCCGCTTCTGGCTGGACCGGAACGTCACCGGCTTCCGCGTCGACGTCGCGCACGCCCTCGTCAAGGCCGAAGGCCTTCCGGACTGGCACGGACGCCCCGACGGGTGCTCGACTGAGGAACACCCCGGCCACGCTGCGCCGATGTTCGGACAGAGGGCGATCCATGACATCTACCGCCGGTGGCGCTCGATCCTGGGTGAGTACGACGGCGACCGCATCCTGTGTGCGGAAGCGACCATTGATCCGTTGTCGCGGCTGGTGAACTGGGTTCGCAACGACCAGATGCACCAGGCCTTCAACTTTGCCTATCTGCACCACCCGTGGGATGCCGCCCGGCTCCGGGAGATCATTACCGACTCACTTCAGGCGTTCGACAGCGTCGGCGCTCCAACCACCTGGGTCCTGAGCAACCACGACGTTCCTCGTCACGCCACACGATTCGGGGAAGAAAGGCCGGAGGTCGGGCTTGACCGCGCACGCGCTGCATCCCTGGCGATGCTGGCACTGCCCGGCGGCGTGTACCTGTACCAGGGCGAAGAGCTTGGGCTGCCCGACCACCTCACCATCCCGGACGAACTTCGTCAGGACCCCACCTTTGTTCGCACCGGCGGAGAACGAGTGGGCCGGGACGGATGCCGCGTCCCGCTGCCCTGGCGCGCGGATGAGCCGCACTACGGCTTCGGCTCGAACGACGGCGGCTGGCTGCCTCAGCCCGAGGACTGGGCGACCCTTGCCCGCGACTCCCAGCAGGCAGACCCTGCATCGACCCTCAATCTCTACCGCTCTGCGCTCTCGCTCCGAAAAGAGCTGGGGCTGGGGGCAGGGTCGCTGAGCTGGGCGGTGGACGCCGACGGCACCGACACCATCGCATTCCTCAACAATGACGTGATGGTGATCTTCAACATGGGACAATCTGACATCAACGTACCTGCGGGCTCGGTTCTTGCGGCCAGCCATGCGGATGCCGGTGCCGACGGCGTATTGGCGCCGAACCGGTGCGTATGGCTAAGACTGAACTAAGAGGACTCCGCCCGTCCTTTGCTCTGAGGGAGGGCGCCGTGGTTGGCATCAAGGATGTAGCAGCGCTTGCCGGCGTTTCCACGGCCACGGTTTCCCGTGCCCTCAGCGGCAACGGTCAGGTCTCACAACGTGCCCGCCTCAAAGTGCTCGAGGCCGCGAAGGAACTGGAATTCGTTCCGTCCTTCTCGGCCTCGTCGCTCGCGTCGGGCCGGAACCGAAATGTTGGCGTGGTTGTGCCCTCCGTCAACCGCTGGTACTTCTCCCAGATTGTGGACAGTGTCGCCGCGTCCCTGCTCGACGCCGGTTACGACCTCACGCTCTACAACGTCAGCGACGGCGCCGCTCACCGTGACAGGGTGTTCTCCGAGTTCCTGCTCCGGCAGCGCTGCGACGGCGTTATCTCGGTATCGCTGCAGCTCTCCGACACTGAACTAGGGCAGCTCCTCGCGGTGGGCAAGCCGATCGTCGGCATCGGGGGACCGCTGCCGGGCGCGGACACCATCAGCGTGAATGAGTTCTCCATCGCGCAGCTCGCAACCGAACATCTGATCAGCCTGGGGCACCGGCGGATCGGTTACGTTGGCGGACCAGAGGATGCGGCGCGGGACTTCAACATTTCCGAGGGCCGGCGTCGTGGCTACGAGGTGGCGATGGAAGCGGCGGGACTGGAGGTGTCGTCGTCGTGGTTGGCGTACGCGGACTTCACGATTCCGGGTGGTTACGCCGTCGCGAAGCGCATGCTCGGTTATCCCCGCAACCGGCCAACCGCCGTTTTTTGTGCCTCGGATGAAATGGCAATCGGCGCTATCGTCGCGGCCCGGGAACTCGGGATTCGGGTGCCGGATGCGCTCTCCGTGATTGGAATCGACGGTCACGACCTGGGAGAGGTCTTCGGGCTGACCACTGTCGCACAGTATCCGGCGCGGCAGGGCGCAAGGGCTGTCGAACGGATGCTGCAGCTCTTCGCCGGTCCCGCCGAATCCGGCGACCCCACCGACCACACGGCGCATACCGAGATGATCGTGCGATCCAGTACCGCTGCACCAGGGGAATAGACACCGGGGGAGTAGAAGACACACGCAGAAGGGGCGGGCCGCGGTAAGCGACCCGCCCCTTCTGCGTGCTGTGGACTACCGGACCTGGTTACTCGGAGCGGTTGTTCTGCTCTGCAAGGGTGTCCCAGAAGGAAGTGTCTGCGGTGCTGATCGAACCGTCAGCGATCGCGCGGACCGTCGCGTCGAGTGTGGTGACGGTCTGCTTGATCAGGTAGCCGTTGCTCTTCTGGCCGAGGACGGCGCCCTCGTTGAAGTGGTCGGACATACCGCGCATCTCGAACAGCAGGGTGGAGATTCCGTACTCGACGGCGATGCCGTTGCGGCTGATGGTTTCGGCGGAACCACCGACGTACTTGCCGAGGTGGCCCCAGCCTGTGGAGTCGACGGCGTCGAACACTACTGCGCCGAGGCGCTTGGAGCCCTCGAGCACGTCCGGATCAACGTTGGGCGTGGTGGGGTGCAGGATCGAACCGGAAACCAGCTTTCCGTCGCGCTCGCTGTTGGTGCCCTGGTGATGGAGGTCGATCATGTAGTCGATGTCGTACTTGGCCATGACGTTGGTGTGCAGCGCCTGGGTCTCGGGCTGCACCTTCGCGACATGGTCGCGGTTCAGGTCCACGCCGACCGCGTTGTATCTGGTCAGGTGCCGGTCACCGCTGGCGATGTAGTCATCGAGCGAGAAGTTGACATCACCCATTGCGCCGTCCGGGTTGAGCATGGGCACTACCAGGATGTTGACGCCGTCGAGGACTCCGCCGGTCTTGCCGGTGCCGAGGTGCTTGATGAACTCGAGCGCACCCTCTGTGGTGAGCTGCTCGTTGCCGTGCTGCTGGGTCAGGAAGAGGATGGTCGGGTTCTCCGGGTTGGAGATGTACTTCGCGAGATAGAGGTCGCGGCCCTTCACGGACTGCCCGATGACCTCAAGCTCCATTGCGTCCTGCTTGGCGTCCTGGGTCTTCAGGTAGTCGACCATCTCATCGTAGGTGCGCAGGATCGAAGTATTGATGGTTTCGTTGCCGTTGTATCCCGGTCCCTCGCCTACGGCGAAGCCCGGCGCGGAAACGGCCACGGAGGAGATGGTGAGGGCGCCGGCGAGGGCTGCTGCTGCAAGTGATTTCTTCACAGGGAAGGGTTTCCTTTCAGGAAGTGCTGGAGATCAGAAGGAGACCGGAATGGTGCCGGCGTAGTCGGTGCTGTAGCCGGTGACCGGAGTGTGCGGAATTTCTTCCCACACGTTGGGGTCCACTTGCTGGACTTCGTCGGTTGCCAGGCCGGACAGGAGTGTCTTCATGGCGAGCACATTCTGCTGAATGCTCTTGCCTCGCGCCTTCTGGCCGAGGCTGCCGTCGCTGGTGTTGCCCGAGGTCTCGAAGAAGACCACAGGGTTCGAGTGTCCGGACGGGTTCAGGCCCTGATAGTTGAGTCCGAGCATCATTGCCGACACAACGCCGCCCTTGATGTCGATTTCCAGCGAACCGCCAACCTGATAGCGGTCCATGGTGATGTAGCCGTACTTGGACAGTTGCTGGAAGACGTGGCCGTGCATCTGACGGGTGAGCACGTCGTAGGCCCCACCTTGCAGGGTCGGCAGCGTGGGGCCGCCGGGTGCAAGAGAGATGCCGAGGGAGAGGGTGACGTCGTCGCCCGTGCCGTACTGCTTCTTCAGGCCCTGATGATGGATGTCGATCCCGTAGTCGGGTTTGACCATGGTCCAGTACTCGTAGAACGCAAGGGACTCGTCGGCCTGGAACTTGTCAGCGACCCAGTCGCGGTTGAGATCGACGCGCTGCTCCTGACCGGCGCCGTTCAGGAGGGGCTTCCCGGTTTCATCGTCGTACAGGACGGTCTGGCGGATGTTCATCTCGCTGCCGTCCGGGTTGTACATCGGGATGAAGTGGATGGTGAACGCGTCACGGATTTCCTGGTACTCGGCGGATCCGTTCGTGCCAAGGTCCTTCAGAAGGGTCAGGATCGATTCGGCACCGTAAGGCTCGTTGCCGTGGATGCGTCCCTGCACCCAGACGTCTTCCGGTCCGTTTCCGACCGTTGCCACGTAGAGGTCGCGGCCCTGTTCACTCTTGTTAACCTCTGTGCCGGCTTCTTCCAGCGTGAAGACATCGACCGGATACCGGCTGTTCTTCTCAAGCTTGGTCAGTTCGGCGATGGTGTCGTCATAGGTGAGGATGCTCGCGGTGTTGGTGTTTCCCTCCGTCGACGGGAACTGTGCGTTGGCGACGGCGGGCGGACCAACCAAGATGGGCGCAGCCAGGGCAGCGGTGCTCAGGAGCGCGATCTTGGCAGAGAGCGGGAAAGGCTTTCCCATATGTGTGAACCTCCGGATATGTCTCAAAGAGAGGGGGTGACACGAGGTTACTTGGGGTAAGCAACCAAGGGAAGAGGCTAAGGCAAACTCGTACCAATATGACTATGGTGTCTTGACGCATTGCCCGGACGACCCGTACAAGGAAATCCGGACGCGCTGCTGAAGCGAAAATGCCCGGATCCTTTGGGAGGATCCGGGCACATTCAAACTTCGTCGTCAGTATCTACGGCGCCGCGGCGACAACTTCGCTCGCCGGGTCACACAGTTCCTCAACAGGCCGCAGCAGCCCGGTGACGGGATCGATCGCCAAACCGGTTTCCGGATCAATCGTGATCGGGTCCGCCGCCGAATCGCCGAGCGGGTCGCAGGTCTCCGGCGCAGCGGCCGACGGCGTAGTCGGAGCCGGTGAGTCCGCGGTCGGAACCGCTGTATCACTCGGGGCCGGATCCGCGGGGGTTTCAACCACCGGATCGGTGACCGTTGGCGTCGGCTCCGGATCAGTGACAGGGGGTGTCGGCTCCGGATCAGTGACAGGGGGTGTCGGCACCGGATCAGTGACAGGGGGTGTCGGTTGAGCGGGGGTCTCGGTCGCTGGCGGTGGAGTGGAAGGGGTCTCGGACGCTGGCGGCGGAGTCGAGGGGGTTTCGGTCTCGCCGGACGGAGGCGTCACTGGAGCCGTCGTCGTCGGGGGCGTGCTCGTGACCGGGGGCTTCGTCGCAGGAGGCGTGGACGTGGATGTGCCCGGTTTATCAGTGGGCGTTCCTGAAGACGACGGCGTCCCTGTGCTGGACGGCGTTCCCGAGGTCGACGGCGTTCCCGACGGCGACGCCGTGACGATCTTGCCCGGCGAGGACTTTTCCGCGGCGGACGGGGTCTTGCCGGTGGCAGGGCGCTTCCCGAGCGCGGACACCTCAGCATCAACGCGCGACGGCGACTTGTAGGCGATCGGCTCGATGGGCTCGGATGAAGCGAGGTAGGCGACCCAGGCGGTGTCGCCGTCGCGCCCGTTGCCGGTGCCGGGCGTGAAGTTCACAAGGCTCGGCATCTCGGTTGGCCCGCTGCCATCCAGCGGGATCAGCTTCCAAGCACTGGGGTCGGTGTGTGCGCCGTCAAGGATGGTCTCGAAGTGCAGGTGACATCCGGTGGACCAGCCGGTGGTGCCGACTGTGGCGATGACCTGCCCTGCACCTACGCGGTCGCCGGTTTCCACAGCGACACCCTCGAGGTGGTTGTAGGTAGTGACAAGCCCGTTGCCGTGATCGAGCTCAACTCGGTTGCCGCCACCCCACGGATGCCAGCCAACCGCACGCACAACCCCGGCGTCCGCCGAGAAGACCCGGGTGCCGCACGGCGCTGCGAAGTCCTGGCCTGAGTGGAACTCACCGTGCTCACCCGTGATGGGGCTGGTGCGCAAACCGAATGGGGAACTGGGGGTGAGGAATTGCAGCGGCGAGATGAGCATTCCCTTGCCGGGACGCCCCATGGTGCTGATTTCTCCGACTGAGGCTTCCTCAGCGTTCGCCCGTGCGCGGGCTGATTCCTTGGCGCCTGGAATCTCACGACCCGGAACGAGGGAATCGGAGCTGCTGTGGGGCGCGGTGACCTCCGGTGCTACCAGCAGCTGTTCACCCACGAATCCGGTGGGTGGCTCTGCGACATCAGTGGAGTTGCCCGCACCCTGCGCGAGGATGGTGCCTGCTGCTCCTGATCCGGATGAGAGGGGCGTAGCCCCTGGGTAACCGAATGAGTAGATGACAGCCACCGCAAGACAGACGCTCATGCCCGACCGCACCGCACGACGACGGCTCCTCAACACTTGGTGGCCGGACGCTGGCCTGACTTCACTCACTGGTACTCCCCGTACATTTTCCCCTATTGAAGGTCCGTTCCGACCGACCCTCCGGGAAGGAATCTGAACATCTAGCCTTCGCTAGGTGCCCTCGAAAGGGCCCATTGTTGCTGGCGGCTGACAATCAGCCTACTGGGCTGTTTGCCATGTAAGAAGAGTGCTCCCTCTCTCTTGTGGAAACCTTGAGTGAATTCGAAGGTCCCCGTGGCAATCCCTTGCGAACCGTGTTATTTACTGCGGTGCAATGACCTGCCAGGCATCGCACTGCACTTCCCACCGGCGCTCCGTGAAGGGGCCCCACAGCTCGCCGTCATTGCTCACGCGGAATCCGTTCCCGTCCACGGCGGTGACCTCCACAGTCTGGCCCCGCCCGACCCGCACATCGCTCCGCCGCGCGTGGTCCCCGTTCTTCAGGCCCAGCGCGTACCCCACCCGGGCGGCTCTTCCCACCGACTCCCACAGCACGACGTCGACGAACCCGTCGTGCGGATTGGCGTCGGGAATGAGCCGCGCACCCCCGCCGACTGTGCCTCCAAGCCCAAGCGCGGCCATCAGCAGAGGGCGGGAGCCGTCGTGCAACAGCTCTCCGTCGACCCGCACGCTGAGGTTCAGACCCGGCGAGCTGATTCCTGCTGCGATCGCGCCGAGCGGGTAGCCCAGCTTCCCTGCTTTGATCTTCGAAAGTTTCTTCTTCACTTCGGCACCCTTGTATGAGGCATCGGCGCCGATACCCATGTGCACCGCGTTGACGGCAACCTTGTCCCCGCTGAGCAGCAGCTCCATCGTTCGGACAGGGCCGGACATCACGCATTCGGCAGCCTGCAGCGGGTCCAGGGGAATCTTCAGCGACCGTGCAAGGTCGTTCCCGGTGCCGACTGGAATGATTCCGATAGGTCCCGCTGCGTCGAGCGTGGCGGACTGATGCAGGCACTCGATCGCCGCGTGAACCGACCCGTCGCCTCCAAGCAGGACCAACTGTCTGCCGTTGAGGCTCCCCAGTGCGGAGCTCAGCTCGTCGAGGTTCTCCGTACGCGCAAGCTCAAAAGCGCTGCCCTGCCGGGAGGATGCCGATGACAGGAAGGACGCTACAGCGTCGACACTGCGCCGGTACGCTGTTCCGGCGGAAGAATTGACAACCGCCAGCATGCCGTGACAATGCACAGGTGCTCTTTTTCGCTGGAAGGGGTGGGACAACTGGCACCACAATAGCCGGTCGGTCAATCGGAGGCGAGCGCCGCCGTCGTACCGTCCGTTGCGCGAAGGAGATCAGCCGGCGCAAGCTCTATCTCGAGACCCCTGCGGCCGCCCGACACCAGGATTGCGTCGAAGGCCAACGCGGATTCGTCCAGCACCAGCGGGCTGCGGTGCCTCTGGCCGAGCGGTGAAATGCCGCCGATGACGTACCCGGTGCGCCGTTCCGCCGCGGCCCGGTCCGCCATGGCCGCGCGCTTGCTGCCGCAGGCTGCACCCATCGCTTTCAGGTTCAGCGTGCGGTTCACGGGCACGACGGCGACTGCCAACTGGGTGCCGACGTCCACCATGAGTGTTTTGAACACCTGTGCCGGATCTACCGCAAGCTTTTCGGCGGCTTCCGTTCCGTAGTGTTCCGCGGAAGGGTCGTGGACGTAGGAGAGCGTGCGGTAGGGGACCCCGAGTTTACTCAGGAGCACGGTCGCGGGAGTTCCGGCGGAGGCAACGCGCCGTCCCATTTCAGTCCCCACCGCCGGAGGAACCCTGGACCGCCCGGTTGCGGCCCAGTGATTTTGCCTCATACAGGGCAGCATCGGCGGTGGCGAGGATCGTTCCCAGATCCTTTGAGCTGCCGTCGATAGCGGCGATCCCGTAGCTGACCGTCGGGGGCTTGAATCCCTCGGAGAAGCTCGCCAGTGCGAACCGAGCACTCACCTGACCGACGATCCCCTCCGCCCGGTTGGAGTCCGCTCCGGAGAGCAGGATGACGAACTCCTCGCCTCCGTGCCTGCCCACCAGGTCGGTGGACCGGACCGTGCCGACGCAGGCATCGGCGAAGGCCTGGAGGACCACGTCTCCGGCGGCGTGCCCATAGGTGTCGTTCACGGTCTTGAAGTGGTCAAGGTCTGCCAGCACCAGCGCGCCCGGGGTCCGGCTGTCCCGGATGCGCTTCAGTTCATTCATCGCCAGGTCATGGAACCCGGGACGGTTCAGGAGGCCGGTGAGGTCATCCCGGGTGGCACGCAGGTGCAGGTCCTGGGTGACCTGTTCATTACTGAGCGCCGCCATGCTGAACGACACAACCACCAGAAGGACCAGCGTGATCAGTGTGGTGATGGCCGAGTCGAAGTAGGCAACGAAAGTGGGTCCGTCCGGTCCCTCAACGATGAAGACCATCCAGCGGCATAGATAGAAGGCTGCAAGGAGGCCGGAGGCGAGCGCAAGGGATTGCCTCACCCGGCTGTAGGACCGCTTCACTGCCCATAGTTCCGCGGAAGCGAGCGCGAGAAACAGGCACATGAACGCCAGGAAGACCGGCCCCCCTGACCAGTCATTGGTTGCCGGATTGTCCAGCACGGAAACGACCAGCGTTACAGCGGGTCCGGCGAGGATCTGCCAGGGTTGCGGTCCGTCGGTTCGCAGTGTCCTGGCTCCGGCCCACACACTGGCCGCTCCGAGCACCAGCAGGGCATTGCCGGAGGGGTTGGCCCACTGCTGGTGAACCGTGCCGTCGAGCAGGTATGCGGCGGCACCCGCGAGAAACAGCAGGAGAGCAACGCACCACCACGCGCTGTACACCGAACGGGTGCGCTGGAAGGTGACGAAGTAGAAAAGCCCCAGCAGGGTGACGGCCACCACGCCGAAGGCAACACGAAGCGTGGTCGTGTCCAGGAATTCCATTTATGCCCCCGCTGCGTCGAGATCGGGACCAGTATCCCATCCCGGGGTGACAGCCGCTACGAAGTTCCCCTCACACGAGTATCTTTAGGCAAGACCACACGGCGAGAGAGAACCTCCCATGCTCAAACTCTTCGAGGGACCCAGCATCATCTACACCGTTCTGGGCGCCGTCGTCTTCGCCGCCGCGCTCCTGCCCCGGCTGCTGAGGCGGGCCCCGATCTCCATGCCTCTTGTCTTTCTCGCAGCCGGAGTCGTGGCGTTCTCACTGATCGAATACCTGCCCTCGCCCGACCCGGTCAAGTACGAGGTTGTCACGACCCACCTCACCGAAGTCTGCGTCATCATCTCGCTCATGGGTGCAGGCCTTGCGCTTGACCGTCCCGTCGGCTGGCGCTCGTGGTCCACCACGTGGCGCCTGCTCGGGATCGTGATGCCGCTCTGCATCCTGGTCTTCACGCTGATGGGATTCGCCTTCCTTGGCCTGGGACTGGCCAGCGCGATCCTGGTGGCCGCGGCATTGGCCCCTACAGACCCCGTGCTTGCCTCGGAAGTGCAGGTCGGTGAACCGGCCGACGGTGAGGAGGGCTTCGATCGCGAGGATGAGGTCCGCTTCGGGCTGACCAGCGAGGCGGGGCTTAACGACGGACTGGCCTTCCCGTTCGTCTATCTGGCGATCACCATGAGCCTTCTGGGCACGGCACCGGAAGCGTGGCTGCCCCAGTGGCTCGCGGTGGACGTGCTGTGGCGGATCGGGTTTGGGGTGCTCCTCGGATTCGGAACTGGCAAGTTTCTGGGACGCCTTTTCTTCTCCTCGCGGGCAGAGTCTTTCCGCCTGTCGAACCACTCCGAGGGCTTCGTTGCGCTTGCAGCTACGTTCCTTGCCTATGGCGTGACCGAGACTTTCGAAGGCTACGGGTTCATTGCGGTGTTCGTCTGCGCCGTCACCATCCGTGCGGCAGAACGCGACCACGGCTACCACCGCGTGCTGCACAGCTACGTGGAGCAACTCGAGCGGCTGC
>NZ_JAPSHV010000161.1 GCF_031179385.1 Arthrobacter sp.
ACGTCGTCGGATACGGATCCGATCTCCGGGATGCCCGAGTTCAAGACCACGCGGGTGTCGGTGCGCGTGCACCAACCCGCTCTGAGTGAGGCGGTGGCCGTATGAGTTCTCGACCTGCTGAGCGCGTTGTAGTGGTGGGCTTCGGGCCGGTGGCCGCCCGCTTCATCGACGTTCTGGAACCGTCCCTCGCGTCCGGGGATGTGCAGCTGACGGTCATCGGGTCGGAGCCCGAAGCTGCGTACAACCGCGTGCTGGTCGCCGACGTCGGCGTGGGCCGCACCTCGCCGTCCGCAATTGCTTTGAGCGACCCTGCCCGGTTGGCGTCAATGGGCGCCGAGGTGCTGCTCGGTGCCGGAGTCCGGCGCATTGACCGCGCCCGGCAGCAGATCCTGCTCGACGACGGCACCGTGCGCCCCTACGACCGTCTGGTCCTCGCGACCGGCGCGCGGCCCGTCATCCCCTACCTCGCCGGGCTCAATCCCGACCCGCTGCACCCGGCATTGCCCGCCGGTGTGACCGCCCTCCGCGATCTGGCGGATGCGCGGGCGCTGCGCTCCGTCGTCGAACGCCGGGGTGACCTGGTAATCCTCGGCGGCGGCATTCTTGGTTTGGAGGCGGCGCTGGCCGCCGCCGAGGAGGGTGCCCGCGTTACGGTCGTCCACCACGGCGATTACCCGCTGGCCCGCACCATCGACGACGGCGGCGGACGCGTTCTGGCGTCCGCGCTCCGTTCCCAGGGGGTGCGGCTTGTGTCCGGTGCCAAGGCCGTTGGTCTCGAGCACGACGACGCCGGCGCCTTCACCGCACTGCGTCTCGACGACGGCCGGCTGGTTTCCGGCGACCTGCTGGTCCTCTCCTGCGGTGTGCGGCCGCGGGTTGAACTGGCCGAGGGGGCGGGTCTTCCGGTCGCGTCGGGCATCCTGGTGGACCACTCCCTGCGGGCGCACCATGACGAGTACATCTACGCGATCGGCGACTGTGCCGAGGTTCGCTGCACTTTCCCGGACTGCGCGGATTGTCAGGGCGACACTGCGCCGTCCGGCTTGATCGGTCCAGGGTGGAAGCAGGCCGAGTGGTTGGCTGAGTCGTTCGTCGCGGACGTTGTTCCCACGGGGTCGCGTTACGTCGAGGCGGTGTTGCCGCCGGTGCTGATGCTGAAGGCCCGCCGGCTCGACGCGGTTGTTGCCGGTGACGCTTCGGCCGACCCGTGGGCAGCGCACGACGACGGCACCGCCGTCGCACTGTGGGCGGACCCCCAGCAGGGCAGCTACGCGAAGATGGTCACCCGGAACGGGGTGCTGCAGGGCCTCGTGTGCGTTGGATTGCCGCGGGCCGGTGCCGAGCTGGTGCTTCTGTTCGAGAGCGGCGCGGTGCTGCCTGCTGACAGGTCCAGCCTGCTGCGACTGGACGGGGCGGAAGGGGCGGCATCGTCGTCGTCGTCCTCCAACCCCGCAGCAATCGTCTGCCGGTGCGCGGGCGTGAGCCGGGGCAGCATCGAGCAGGCCGCCGTCGTCGGCTGTTCGAGTGTGGCGGAGGTGTCGGCGTCGACGCGCGCCGGGACCGGCTGCGGGGGTTGCCACAGCGACATCAGGTCGATCATCGAGCAGCACTTCCAGCCCACTCCCGCCTGATCCCCGGCCTTTCCAACCCGTACCCGTCCAACCCCGGCCCACTTTCCCCGGGTTCTGCGCGGTGAAGCGCGTGTCGCCCAACAACACGCCGCTGAAACAGGCTCTTCTGCCGAAGTACCTGGGGAATCAGGCCCGCCCTCATCGGATCACCCGGCCCGATAGCACTGCCCGCACCTGGTCGAGAACTGCGTCCTGGTGAAACATGATGTCCTCATAGCTGTACCGCAGTATGAGATAGCCGCCAGCGATGGTCGAGTTGTTGCGCTGGAGGTCACGGCGGAGGGCGCGGCGGTCGGAGTGGTAGGCAGCGCCGTCGACCTCGACAACCACAAAGCCCTCAAGCAGGAAATCAACGCGTCCCACGCCCTCGATCGGCACCTGGGTCTCCACATAGAACCCGGCTTCTCGGAACAGTATCCGGGCGACCACTTCGACAGCAGACTCGGCACAACCGGTCACCAGATCCAGCGCTGCCCGAGCCCCGCCGTTCCGGTCACCCTGCAGTCGTTCCAGGAGAAAGGGTCGAACAGTGTCGCTGCGCCGCAGGGAGCACTCGACCATCACGGCCGCTTCCACCGGTGGAAGGCAGCGGAGCGCGTGAACCAGCACATCGACGACTCCCACCAAGGGCAGGGTGTCATGCGTGGGAACCGTCCGTTCGCGATGGTTCGCGTAGCCACGCCCGTGCCCGTGCAGGCAACTGAGGTGAAGGCGGTCCGGTGGGTACAGCGACCACAGCCCATAGTGCTTCGCTGCAGAAGCACAGGTCAGCAGCCCATTGTTGTCGAGGGCAACGCGGAAATCGGCGGGAGCATCGGGCAACGCCAACAGACCAGTGCGCAGACGCATAATTTCGCCGCGGTTCACGGCGTTCGCGATCTGTCTCTTGCTGACACCGCGGTCGCGAAGCGTCTGTGTGCGAGCTACGGATCCAACCACCGCGCAGAACTTTGGTTGCGTTCACTGTCCCAGTGCACCCACATCCAGCGGCGAACCGACCCCGTCAACGGACTGTGTGTACAAAGTGCCCGCATTGAGCGGCTTGTGGAGGCGCTGTTGAGCCCGGCTTGCGGCCCGGATTTCCCGGTTACCAAGACCCTAGAGGCGTGTCCCTCGCCGACACGCCGTCAGAACAACGACGACGGCGGCAGGACCTGGGGAATCCGGCCCACCCGGAAGGAGCGCAGGAGCTAGTGGACGTGCAGGCGCCGCGCCGCCTCCGAGATGGAGCCGGTCAGCGATGGGTACACGGTGAACGTGTTCGCGACATCGTCAACATGCAGCTTCTTGGTGACGGCGAGCGCCAGCGGGAAGATCAGCTCGGATGCACGCGGGGCAACCACCACACCGCCGATCACCGTACCGGAGCCCTTCCGCGCGATGATCTTCACGAATCCGTCCTTGACGTTCATCATCTTGGCCCGGGCATTGGTGCTGAGCGAGAGCTTGAAGATGTCGCCCTGGTACTGGCCGGACTCGACGTCAGCCTCAGAGACGCCCACGGACGCGATCTCGGGCGCCGTGAAGATGTTCGAGGCGACGGTCTTGAGCTTCAGCGGGGTGACGCTGTCACCGAGGAGGTGCGCCATCGCGATCCGGCCCTGCATAGCGGCAACAGACGCGAGCGCGAGCACACCGGTGCAGTCCCCCGCCGCGTAGACGTTGGGCGCCGTGGTCCGCGAAACGCCGTCCACCTTGATGTGCCCCGACTCGCTCACAGCGACACCGGCCTCTTCCAGGCCGATGCCCGAGGTGTTCGGAATGGCACCGACCGCCACGAGACAGTGGCTGCCGTCCACGGTTCGCCCGTCGGAGAGCGTGACCCGCACGCCGTCGTCGGTCCGTACAACGCCCTCGGCACGGGACTTCGACAACACAGTCATGCCGCGGGAACGGAACACCTCCTCAAGGACCTCGGCGGCGTCGGCATCCTCGCCGGGCAGCACGCGGTCACGGCTGGAAATGAGCGTCACGTCCGCTCCAAGGCCGTGGTAAGCCGACGCGAACTCGGCTCCCGTGACGCCTGATCCGATGACGATCAGGTGTTCGGGCACCTCGGTGAGGTTGTAGACCTGCTTCCAGTTGAAGATCCGCTCGCCGTCCGGCACCGCGGTGGGAAGCTCGCGCGGGTGGGCGCCGACGGCAAGGAGGATCGCGTCCGCCTCTACGGTGGTGGAGCCGGAGTCCGTCTCGACCTCGAGCCGGTGGTCATCCAGCAGCTTCCCGGAACCGATGATGATCTTCACGCCGGCCCGCTCGAGCGCCGCCGAGATGTCCTTCGACTGGTTCACGGCGAGGTTCAGCAGCCGCTCATTCACCTGCGCGAAGTCCGCGTACGCCGCCGACTCATCGGCAAACTTCACGCCCAGGTTGTGGGCGTTCGCCACCCGCGCCATGGTGTCGGCGGTGGCAATAAGGGTCTTGGAAGGAACGACGTCGGTGAGCACCGCCGAGCCACCGAGTCCGTTCCGCTCGACGATAGTGACCGTCGCTCCCAGCGAGGCAGCGACCATGGCCGCTTCGTAGCCACCCGGACCTCCCCCGAGAATCGCGAGGCGGAGGGCGCTGAAATCCAGTTGACTCGTCACACGTGCCATTGTGTCCTATCGGGCACCAGCCCTCAAACGCCCCGGCTGCTTCCACCGGTACCGGATCACAGCCCTGGAAGGTGGAACAACACGCCCCCGACCGGTAGGTTGGACCGGTGATTGACGAATCCCCGACGGACCCGTTTGCCCTTGCCCGCTCTGCAGCGGACTACATCGCTCAAGAGACGTCGGTGGCGTCGCACGACATTGCGTTGGTGCTCGGCTCCGGCTGGGGTGAGGCCGCCGAACTGATCGGCGAGACCACCCACACGCTGCAGGCGACCGACATCCCCGGCTTCGCCGCCCCGGCGGTCGAAGGGCATGTCGGCACCGTCCGCTCCATCCTCACGACCGCCGGCAAGCGGGCACTCGTCCT
>NZ_JAPSHV010000162.1 GCF_031179385.1 Arthrobacter sp.
TGGTGCACCATGAACTGGCCTTTGTGTTCCCCATCGGGGACCACGAGCACCGAGTTGTGGCCCGGCGCGAGCCAGGCGGTGTCACCGTCGAACTGGTAGCTGCCCAGGATTTTGGTGCCCACGGCGTGCGGAGCGGCCTCGACATCGGTCATGTCCGTACCGTTCGCATCACGGTACGGGCCGGTGATCTCGTCGGCCACCGCAACCCGCACGTTGTAGGTGTTGAACAGGGAGTCATAGGAGACGAAGAGGACATAGCGGTCATCCTCCTGCCGGTACTGGACGAAGGCTCCCTCGATGGCGCGGTCGACGTCGGTGTGCCGCCGGGCGATGCACGTGCCGAGGTCGCCCTCCACAAGCGCCGTCCCGGTTTCCGCATCCAGGCGCAGGGTGTGGATACCGCCGAAGAAGGAGCCGTAGGTCAGCCAGGGATCGCCGTTGCGGTCGAACGTAACGGCGGCGTCGATGGCGTTTTGCGCATCGCGGCCGGTGAGCGTCCGGACCACGAGTCCGCGGTCCTGCCACGGCCCGGCCGGGCTCGCCGCGACCGCCAACCCGATGGCCGAGGTGCGGGATCCGAACGTGGACGCCGAGTAGTACATGTGCCAGACCGGCTCCCCTGCCGCGGCCGGCCAGCGGACGACGTCCGGAGCCCAGAGACCCTTCGCGCCGGTCCACTCGGCCGCAGCCTCGGGCACACCGTTCAGGGCAGTGCCGCGGTAGGTCCATTCGACCAGGTCGGTTGAGGACCGCACATGAACTCCCGATGGGATCTCGGTTGAGTTGGCAACCGCGTCCGTCGAGAACATGTAGTAGGTGCCGTCGTCGTCCCTCACCACTGTTGGATCGTGCGCATGGCGCGCACCCCAGCTCTCAGGCCGGTCGGTGGATGCAGGCTGCAGGTTTCCCAGAAGTGACATCGGTCAGCCCTTGGATCCGGTGAGTGCGATGGACTCGATGATTTGGCGCTGGAACACGATGAACACGATCAGCACGGGAAGCAGCGCCACGAAGGAGGCCGCCATGATGAGCGGGTAGTCAGTCTGGATGGCGTACTGCGCGTTGAAGTTCGCAATGACCAGCTGCAGGGTCTGCACCTGGGGCGAGTTCAGGTAGATGATCGGGGCCAGGTAGTCGTTCCAGACAGCCATGAACCAGAGAATGAACTGTGCAGCGATAGCCGGCTTGATGATCGGGAAGATCAGCTTGAAGAAGATCTGGAGGTAGGACGCGCCGTCGATCCTGGCGGCCTCGATGATCGAGTCCGGCACCGAGGAAAGGTACTGGCGCAGGAAGAAGATCATGATGATGTTGCCGAAGATGAAGGGCACAATCAGCGGCAGCAGTGTGTCCACCCAGCCGATCGAGGCGAACATGGTGAACTGCGGAATCATCAGGGTGGGGAACGGAACCATGAGCGCCGCGAGCAGGCTCAGGAAAAGGACGTTCTTGAAAGGCATCCGCATCTTCGCGAAGGCGAAAGCCGCCAGGGCGGAAAAGAGCGTTCCGACGATGGTGACGGTGCAGGCCACGATCAGGCTGTTCTGAATACCGCTGAGCAACGGTCCGGCGGACCAGATGCGCAGGTAGTTTTCCCAGACGAACGGGTCGGGGATCCACTGCGGTGGCAGGGCGAACACGCCGTCGCGGGTTTTGAGCGACGTAGAGAACGTCCACAGCAGCGGAGCGACCATCACGACTGCGCCCAGGGAGAGAACGATCGTCACGATGATATTGCCGAGGCGACGCTTCCGCTCGGATTCGGTCAGCTTCGTGCGAACTGTAGGAGAGCCGCCGTTTGCACGCCTGGACTTATGGTCCGGAATGCCCTGCTCGGGCTGCAGGGGCGGCGGGGATGGGAGGACGCGTTGGGAGGACATGGTGACCTGCCTCAGTCAATCGAGAACTGGTTGCGGCGGTTGAGCCGGAACTGGATGAAGGTAATTAGGAACACCATGAGACCGAGCACGATGGACATGGCAGACGCATAGCCCATCTGCAGGTTGTCGAAGGCCTTTTGCCAGATGTACCAGACGATGGTTGCGGAGGAGAACTCTGGGCCGCCTGTCGGTGTCATGATGTTGATTTCAACGAAGACCTGGGAACCGCCGATAACGCTCGTGACCACCAGGAAGAAGGTGACCGGGCGCACCATCGGGACAGTGATGTTGCGGAACTGCTGCCAGGCACCGGCCCCGTCCAGGGCGGCCGCTTCGTAAAGGTGGCGCGGTACCGACTGCAGCGCGGCCAAGTACAGCAGCATGGAGAACCCGAGGCCCTTCCAGATGGCCATGATGATCAGTGCAGGCTTCACCGTTGCTGTGTCCTGGAGCCAGTTGGGACCGTCGATTCCCACAACGGCGAGGACCTGATTGATCAGGCCGAAGTCACCGTTGAATGCCCATTGCCACAAAATAGCGACGGCGGCGATGGAAGAGATCACCGGCACGTAGTACACGGTCCGGAAGAAAGTAGAACCGCGCATCTTCCGGTTCATGGCCAGGGCCAGGGCCAGGGAAATCACGAGGCCGACCGGAATGCCCAGCATCAGGAAGAACGTGTTGTACATGGCCTTCAGGAAGTACGGGTCCTTGACCATGGTGAGATAGTTGTCCAGCCCGTTGAAGACGGGCGGGGTGAGCCCGTTCCAGCTGGTGAACGACGCGTAGACGGAGAAAATCATCGGATAGAGGGTGAACAGCAGGAATCCGATGACCGGCAGGGCAACGAACGCCAGCGCAGTCCTGTGTTCCTGCCGGTGGAGCCGGGATCGGCGCGTGGTGGTGGACATCTGAAATCCTCGTTGATTCAAAAACGGGTGGCTTTGCCCGGCAGGTGCCGGCTGGAGCGGTGCCGTGGCCGGCCTTCGCGCGGCCACGGCACCTGGTCTGTTCAGCGGTTCGTCCGGCCTGTCCGGAGACTAGCCACCGATTCCTGCCTGCTGGTTTGCCGCGTCGAGGAACTGCTGCATCTTCGGCTGCGCTTCCTTCGCATACTCGGCGGCAGTTTTCTTGCCGTCCAGCACGGGCTGGATGTTGGTGAAGAACTCGTCATACCACTCAGCGTTGTAGGTGAGCTCGGACGGCAGGGGCCGTCCGTACTCACGGACCACCTGAAGGAACTCGCCCTTGTTGGCCGGCTTGGTGGACTCGTCGCTGGCCCATTCCTCAGCCATGTCTTCCAGGTTCGGGATCTGCACCCCGGCGTCGGTGAGAGTCTGCTGGGCTTCCTCGTTGGCGGAGAGGTAGGTGGCTAGTTTCGCTGCTTCCTCCGGGTGCTTGGACGCGTTGGACACCGCGATGCCGAGGGTCCCGGTATAGGTGGCAGGCTCACCGGTCGCACCGACCGGGTAGGGGATCAGGTCGTACTCAAAGGGAAGCTTTTCGTAGGTGGAAAGGTCCCAAGGGCCTACGGGGAAGAAGCCGATCTCGCCCTTCATCCACCGCTGGTAGGTGTCGAGGGTCTGTGCCTCACCAGCGGACGGGGTGACCTTGTGCTCGTTCTGCAGGTCCGCGAACCACTGCAGAGCCTCCGTGAACTCAGGAGTGTCGATGGTGACCTTGGTTCGGTCCTCGTTCAGCCAGTCACCGCCGTTTGACCAGACGAATGCCGGAAGGTTCCATGTGGCATTGAGGCCGGTGCCCCACTGGTCCAGCTTGCCGTCACCGTTGGTGTCCTTCGTGAGCTGCTTGGCTACCTCGACGAACTCGTCCATGGTGTAGGGCTTTTCAGGGTCGGGAAGCGGAATGCCGGCTTCCTCGAACATGGTCTTGTTGTAGCCGAAGGAGAACGGGCCGACGTCCTTGGGCAGCGCGTAAATCGCACCCTGGCCACTGAGCTCACCGTCGAAGCGGTAGCTGTCCACGCCGTAATCCCAGATGTTGTCCAGATCGATGTTCCCGGAGCCCTCGACGTGCTCTGTGATGTCCTTGATGATGCCGTTCTGCACGTAAGCCTGGACTTCGCCCGGGCTGATGTAGAAGACGTCCGGGATCTGGCGCCCGGAAATGGCTGCTTTGAGTTTGGTGGTGTACTGGTCAGCAGTTGTCTGGACCATTTTGACGTCGACGCCGTTGTCCTTCTCGAACTGCGCGACTGCCTGTTCGTACGCCTTCTTGTCATCGGGCCCACCGCGGTACATGAAGGTGAGGGTCTTTTCGCCATCATCGCCGCCGCCGCCGGCGGCCGCAGCGCACCCGCTGAGCAGGAAGCTTGCAGCTGCTGCTGCCGCGATGGTCTTGGTGATGGTACGTGACTTCATCATCACGTGGTCCTTCCGGTTAGAGGTTGATGTGGCACACCAGTTCGTTCTGGTTGCTGAGCCGGATTTACAACGTTGATTACAACGTTGAAAAAGAGAATGGCATAGATCACATTCGGGCGTCAACAGTGTTGCGGAAATTCCCGGCTGCACTCCTCGGACCCGACCGGCTCCACCCGCCAATCGTCAGGGAACAACTTACTAAACCTTGACGGCCCACTATTCGCATGCGATATTTTCAACGTTGTAAACACCAGCGCACTCCTGACCGAAAGGACCGTGATAATGACGTC
>NZ_JAPSHV010000163.1 GCF_031179385.1 Arthrobacter sp.
CCCGTTGGTCCCCACAATGCCCGGGTTGAACACGTCAGCAGCAACGGTCGACTCAAGCGCAACCCAACTTGTGGAGCGGTTCGGATGACGGAAACCGGAGCAGACAACCCACGTTCGCGCGTCATGAGCAACGACGTCATGAACAACGACGTCATGAGCAACGACGACGGCCAGATCACCGTGCTGATCATCGGCTACATGCTGCTCTCACTGCTCGTCGTCGCCGTCGTCACCGCTGCGTCCGCCGTATATATCGAGCACAAGAAGCTGCTCTCCGTTGCAGATGGAGCGGCGCTCAGTGCAGCCGATACTTTCTCGGTGGCCTCCATCAACTCCGGCGGCGGCGAACCGACTCCCGCGCTCGATTCGACGTCGGTGTCCCAGGCCGCCGCCGCGTACCTTGAGCGCTCCGGCTCAGTAGCGCGCTTCAACGACCTCGCCATAGATCCCGCAACTGGAGCGCCAGACGAGCGCACGGCCAGGGTGGTTCTGACCGCCGTCGTCCACCCGCCGATCGTCAACTTCCTCGTTCCTGCAGGCATACCCATCGCGGCGACCGCGGATGCACGCGCCGACCTTACACGTTGACCAAGCGAACAGGACCATGACGTAGTCTTGAAACACCATGGCAGATATTGATTTTTCCGCGGAAATCCGCGCGCTCCGAGCAAAATACGACTCCATTGAGGCAGTAACGGACGTAGAAGCGATCCGCGCAGAAATAGCCGAACTCAGCGAGCAGGCGGGTGAACCCAACCTCTGGGATGATCCCTCAGCAGCGCAACAAATCACGTCGAGGCTGTCCCACAAGCAAGCCGAGATCGACCGGTTGCAAAAACTGACGGCACGCATCGATGACCTCGAGGTCCTCGTCGAACTCGCGCAGGATGAGGACGACGAAGACTCCCGCACTGAGTCCGTCAAGGAACTGACCTCCCTGAGCAAGGCCCTGGACGAACTCGAAGTCGTCACCCTGCTGGCAGGGGAATGGGACGAGCGCGAGGCGGTTGTCACCATCCGCTCGGGGGCCGGGGGAGTGGACGCCGCAGATTTCGCCGAGATGCTGCTGCGCATGTATCTGCGCTGGGCGGAACGCCGCGGTTACCCCACCCAGGTGCTGGATACGTCTTACGCGGAAGAAGCCGGACTCAAATCGGCAACGTTCGAGGTCAAGGCCCCGTACGCGTTCGGTACGCTGTCCGTTGAAGCCGGCACGCACCGCCTGGTCCGGATCAGCCCGTTCGACAACCAGGGCAGGCGCCAGACATCCTTCGCCGCCGTCGAGGTCATCCCGCTCATCGAACAGACGGACTCCATCGAGATCCCCGACAATGAGATCCGCGTCGACGTCTTCCGCTCGTCGGGTCCTGGCGGCCAGTCGGTCAACACGACGGACTCGGCTGTCCGTCTGACCCACATCCCCACCGGCATCGTTGTCTCGATGCAGAACGAGAAATCCCAGATCCAGAACAGGGCAGCAGCGCTCAGGGTTCTCCAGTCCCGGTTACTGCTGCTGAAGAAGGAGCAGGAGGACGCCGAGAAGAAGGCGCTCGCCGGCGACGTGAAGGCTTCGTGGGGGGACCAGATGCGCTCCTATGTTCTTAATCCGTACCAGATGGTGAAGGACCTTCGCACGGAGCATGAGGTGGGAAACCCCTCTGCCGTCTTCGATGGCGAGATTGACGACTTCATCGACGCAGGCATTCGTTGGCGGGCCAACAACCGCAACAGCGAGGCCTGATCCGCACAGCCCTGCACGTTTCGAATCGACGACACACCGCGAAGCTGTCCGGGTCCGCGGGGACCGGCTGCCTATAGTCGAGGAGGCCGGTCTCTCCTTCCCCCACCCATGCCCGTGTACCGGCAGCATTTTGTGGGCGCAGAGTAGTCATGATCAGATTCGAGCAAGTCACAAAGGTCTACGACCAGAAGTCGAAGCCCGCCCTGGACAGCGTTAGCCTGGACGTCGACCGGGGCGAGTTTGTCTTCCTGGTGGGTGCTTCCGGTTCCGGTAAGTCGACGTTCATCCGTCTTGTGCTCAAGGAGGACCGGGCAACACGCGGAGGGGTGTACGTGGCAGGCCAGAACGTCGCCAACATCCCCAGCTGGCGAGTGCCCAAACTCCGGCGGGGGATCGGCGTCGTCTTCCAGGACTTCCGCCTTCTGCCCAACAAGTCGGTGTTCGCCAACGTGGCCTTCGCCATGCAGGTCATTGGGAAGAGCCGCGCGGTCATCAGGGAAACGATTCCGGAGGTTCTGAAAACAGTCGGCCTTGAAGGCAAGAACAACCGCATGCCCCATGAACTGTCGGGCGGCGAGCAGCAGCGCGTAGCCATTGCACGCGCAATCGTGAACAAACCCGGAATCCTGCTCGCTGATGAGCCCACCGGAAACCTCGACCCCACAACCTCCATGGGAATCATGAAGGTGCTCGACAAGATCAATCAGAACGGCACGACAGTAGTAATGGCAACGCACGACGACGACATCGTGAACACCATGCGCAAACGCGTGGTCGAGCTCCGGGATGGCTCCGTGGTCCGCGATGACGCGCAGGGCATCTACATCGGAGAACCAACGACGACGACGGCGGCCGCCGGATGAGGTTCGCATTCGTTCTGGGCGAGATCGCTTCCGGCATGCGACGGAACCTGGTCATGGTGGTTTCGGTCGTTCTTGTCACCTTCATCTCGCTCACCTTCGTCGGCGCTGCAGGTCTTCTACAGTTACAGATCAACCAGATGAAGGGGTACTGGTACGACCGCGTCCAGGTCGCAGTATTCCTGTGCGTCGAAAACTCGACCTCGGAGAGCTGCGCATCCGGACCTGTCACGGACGAACAGCGCGCAGCGATCGAGGCGAAGCTAAAGTCGCCCGAACTCAGCGCGTACGTCGACACGGTCGAGTACGAATCGCAGGACCAGGCACTGGTTCACTTCCGTGACCAGCTTGCCAACTCGCCCATCGTGGAGGCGGTGACTGCCGAGCAGCTTCCCGAGTCGTTCCGGGTGGGACTTGTCGATCCCGAGAAGTACGAGGTCATCAGTGAGGCCTTCTCCTCGGAACCGGGAGTGGATATCGTCAGCGATCAGCGTGAATACCTGGAAGAGATCTTCGGGTACATCAATATCGCCTCCCTCGTCGCCCTCGGAATCGCCGTCGTCATGAGTGTGGGGGCAATCCTGCTGGTTGCCACCACCATCAGACTGTCCGCCTTCAGCCGTCGGCGGGAAACGGGCATCATGCGGCTGGTCGGCGCGAGCAAAGCGATTATTCAGTTACCTTTCGTCCTGGAGGGCGTCATTGCGGCCATCCTGGGAGCGGCAATCGCCTCGGGGACGCTGTGGGCGGTGCTGCGATATGGCGGCGAGTGGCTCTCGAGGGAGTACCCGCAGATGGGGTTCATCTCGACGCAGGAACTCCTCCTGGTGGTTCCGGCCCTGTTCCTCCTCGGAGCGTTACTGGCCGGTGCGTCGTCCCTCCTAACCCTCAGACGCTACTTGAAGGTTTAGGATTGTTGATTGTGAGAAACGAGACCGTATGCCCCGCGTGATCCCCTGCAAGCCCGGCCTGACTGCCCGGCCCGCGGCTGGAAAAAGCCTGATCGCCCTGTCATTGGCTGCCGTAACGGCCCTGACGCTGACGCTGAGTGGGCCGGTCCACGCCGATGAGTTGGAGGATCGCAAGTCGGCGTTAGAGCAGCAGATCGAGGAAGTTCAGCAATCGATCGAGTACCTCGACGCCGACATCTCCGAGACGATTGCACAGCTGAAGGTTTACCAGGGCCAACTGCCGGGAGCGCAGCAAGCACTCGCGGATGCGCAGGGTCGGGTGGAAGCCGCTACGGCCGAGGTCAACGCTCTCGCTCAGCGCGTGCAGCTGGCCCAGGAGACGAAGAACAAGATCACCGAGCAGTTGAAGCAGGATGAGGCCGAGATGGCTGAGACCCGGACGGTGATCGGCCAGATTGCCACCCAGGCCTACAAGAGCGGGGGTGTGCCCACCGGCCTCTCACTGATGCTTGGGAGCAAGGGCTCCGATGGATTCGCATCCATGGAGCTGGTTGAGCAGGCACTGCGCAACCAGAATTCCGCACTGGAGCGTCTGGCGCAGCAGAACGCGACAAATGTGAACTCGCAGGCCCGTCTCGTCGCCGTCGAGGAGGAGATAGCTGACCTGAAAACGAAGGCTGATGCAGCCCTTGTCGCTGAACAGGTTGCCAGGGATGAGGCCGCTGCCGAAAAGGCGAAGGTCGACACCCTCATCTCCGATACGTCCAAGCTCTCAGAAAAACTGCAGAAGCAGAAGCCAGTCATTGAGGCAAAGCTTGCGCAGGTGGAAGAAGCACACCAGCAAGTCGTTGTCGATATTGCGGAACGCCAGCGCAAGCTGATCGAAGAGGCGCGCAAGCGTGAAGAGGCAAGGCTGAAGGCCGAGGCTGAGGAACGGGCGCGGATCGAGAACGAACGGCGCGCAGCCGCAGCGGCGGAGGCCAACCGTCGTGCAGCAGCAGAAGCGGCAGAGGCGAACCGGCGTGCTGCCGAAGCAG
>NZ_JAPSHV010000164.1 GCF_031179385.1 Arthrobacter sp.
GGATTCGTGATGGGTTTGCCTGGGCTGCGGCAGGTTCCTATGCAGCCTTCTTGGCCGGGATGGTGTTGTGATGCCCCCGGAACGCAATATCGGTTCGACGTAGGATTGCTGCTCCGGAACTCGCAGCGGCGGAGATCCCGGGGAAGTAGAGCGCCAGTCACCTGGGTAGGTGAGTAGGGGATCATCGCACGGTGTTAGGACCTATCGAGGAGCGCGCTAGGTCCAGAGTCACCAATCCGGGTGACCCGGGGACGTTGATCCGGAGGGCGGCGACGTCGTAGCGTCCTGTTCCCTCAAGCTCCGGGTAGGGGTCTGGCGCTACCCAGGCAGGATTTGAACCGGACATCTCCGCTGGGTCTGGCTGGTTTTGTGCATTGGCCACCAGTGAAAGGACGCTGTCGCGGCCAAAGAGTTCCGCTAGTGCGGAGGAAACCAACGAAACCAGCGGATCGGCCAGAGCGTGCAGGTCAGTTCTGAGGCCGGTGACCAGCGGCTGAAGGTTGCGGTCTAGAACCCCGGCAAGGAGCGGACCCAGAATCTGATTCGACGCGAAGCCAGCCAAACTCTTGGTAACACCATCGACCACGCTGCAAAGGGAGCCGACGAGGGTGCCGGAACAGACTCCGGAAGCAGTCACATCTACTTTTATGTCGCCCTGTCCCGCCCTCAGTGCTGCCAGGCTGACTCCTGTCCCGGTGGTCGAGTCTCCAATGGAGATACTAAGCATGCCTACTTCGACGGGCAGCAGCCCGTTCATCAGCTTGAGCGGCAAAGTAATGCTGAGCTGTACTTCGATAGCGTCCAAACTGTGTTCGATCGCCGTCAAGACCCGGACGGTCCATTCGTCCAGTGTCGATTTCAGGGCGTGCGTCAGCGCGTCCAAACCCGTGTGGTTGATCAGCAACTGAGTATTGGGAGCCAAACCGTTCAGGCCGGCCGAATCCTGATATTCCGGGCCAAGCAGCGCAGCCAAATCTACGATGACAGTGCCTTGCTGCGGAGCGATAACCACGGTTCCCTGCGCATTGCTAATCGGCTCCGTGAGGAGAGATCGTACTGCGGAAAGGTTTATGGTGAGGCCTAGGTCCGCCACCATGTTCTCCTCATCCAGCAACAGAGCGCCGAGCACTGGTCCCAGCCCGCTGGGGCCGAGGACGAGATCTGTTATTTCATCGATCGCCCCGGTAGGGCCGCCCAGCTTTAACACCGTTGACTCGAGGTCGCTTAGCCCGGCATTCGTTGTGGAGGCGAGACCTCCGACGAGGGGAGTCTCCAGCTCGGCCTCCACACCCGCAATCGCGTACTGCCGGCTCATCGCGGAATAGATGTTGCCTTGCCAGTCGGCCGTGCACTTGTCCAGTTGTGCCCTGCTGGCCACCGCTCCGATGCCGAGGCGTACGTCCGTGAGGTTGGTGATAGCGGCGCCCGTGCCTTCGCCCAAGACCAGGTCCAGGACCGAGCCCAGTTCAAGTGTGGCGAAGCGCGGGAGCTCGGGGTCTGTTTCGGGGTGCAGGTCGATGCCGCCGGAGTTGCTGACTGTGCCGGCCGCCCCCGCGGAGTAGCCGGTCTCCTTCGCCTGGCCGAACTGATTGACCATGCCCGCTTCGGCTCCCAATGGAAGGACCAGCACGCCCGTGAGCCCGGCGTTGGCCGACTGTAGCGCCTCGACATTCAACGGGTTGGCGTAGGCATCATCGCCGAGTCCTGTTGCGTTCTGGGGATCGACGCTCGACTCTATTCCGTCATGAGCAACGACGACGTCCTGCACCCCTGCGAGCGTGTCCAGATCTGTGCCGAGCACCTCACCCCCAAGTAGCTTGCCGGCCCCTCGGGTTGTTGCATTGTCGGTGGTCGCGCAGTCGAGCGTGCCGACGGCGGCATGGTTCCATTCACGGTCGGTCCAGCTTGCGGCAGAAGTGGGAATGATGAGGGTGCCGATAAGGGCGAGCCCGGCAGAAGCGGCAACAGGCCCACGCAGTGGCCTCATGACTCCACCCCTTTGTGCTTTCGGAAACGGACGGCGATTCCGGTAACGGCAAGCAGCAGGCCGAGACCACCCAGTCCGAGGAGGCCACCGGCCCCGGTATCTGCGAGCGGTGTGCGCGGAGGGTATGAGGTTGGAGGCGCGTTGGTGACGTTCTCGGCATCACCGAGCGCGTTGAAGCCCAGCCCGAAAGTGGCGGCGCTGTCCTGGAGGTGGTCGGGCAGGTTCATCGGCATGGTGAACCTCGCGTGGATGTACACGCCCTGCTCCGCTGACAGGAAGCCCAGGTCATGCACCCGCTCAGGATCGATGACGTTGAGCGGCGCGTCGACGATGCGAATCGCGCCGGAAGCGCACTGTTCCTGTATCCACGGCTGACCGCAACGTAGCAGCGTGAGCTGAGCACCGGCGTCGTTTTCTGCCAGGGGTCCGGCCGAAACTATTTGTAGGCTCAGGGGGCCGGAGAAACCCACCCGCAGCTTGGGCGTGACAGTCCATGCAACCGAGTCGCCCGGCGTGAGGTCCTTGAATTTGAGTGGATAGGGGGAGACCTCCAGACTCAGGGGACCATCCGTGGTGTTGACGACAGCCAGCGCATGCTCCTGAGAGGTTGCGTCCTCTGCGCTGGCAGGTAAGGAACCCATGAGGCAGGAAAGGAGCAGCACTCCCGCTGCCCGTAGAGTCATTGCCAACATTCGAGCTAACTTTCGATCAGTCTGGCTAGGGTGTTCTTGCCTGCCGGCCAGAGCACCCACAGCACTAATGAGCTGAACAGCACGGTCAGTACGCCCATGCCCACTGGAGACCGGACGAACTCGGCCATTTGACCGCCCCACGGGACGCCGACGATCATCAGACCAACGCGCTCGACCAGATACGGGTGGGGATCGTCCGTCTCATTGGCGTCTCCGCGCAGCGTGAGCGCGATCCTGCCGCCGGTCTCAACTGAAGGCGGAGCGACGGCGACCACCCGGTGTGTCACGGGGCGGTGGTCCGGGCGCTGGACCATCACCACATCGCCGGGCACGACCTCGGCTGCTGGAGTGTCCTTGACCACCAGCAAGGCGCCGGCGGGCAGGCTCGGAGACATGGATCCAGTTACCAGTCGCACAGTGTGCAGGCCGGCCACAGGACCCACCACAGCCACCGCAACAACCAGAGCTGCAATGGCCATGGACACGGCATAGAGGATTCCGGACCGGTCGATGCGATTGTTGCCCCGGTGCCTGGGCTGTCGCGTGGTAGTGACGCTGAAGGGAGCCACGAATTACTTGGAGATGGCCTCGAAGTTCCAGACTGGGGAGGCAGCCTGGCCCTGAAGTTGTTTATTGGCAGCGTTGGCTTCGGTGTTTGGCAGAGTGAGAGCGAAACAGAGAGTTTCTTCGTTGCCGCTGTCGGCCTTTAGTTCAAATTCGCGTTCTTCATCTACCGCGTTCAAAGCAGAACCGGCAGCAACGATTTGCTTGCCTTCAGTAAGACTCTGAGCGAGACCCACAGCGTTACATGCCTGAGGGCCGCTGACCCGACCCGCCTGATACGTGAGCGCGCTGTACAGCAACTGGGAAGAGCCCTCAAGCGGAGCCTCAGCGTTCAGCGTCAGATCACCGGCGTCCGAACCGCTTGCCGTCCTGAGGCGAACGAATGCATACACCGTTTCGCCCGGTACCAGCGACGACGCTTCTGCGCTGAAGTCGATTCGGCCGCCCGGACGTGTTTCCCTATCGGTCCAGGAGGTAGCGTCAGCGGTAACGTTCTGCTGTACATTGAAGCTGCTTGTGCCGATGAGCCCAGGGTCTGCGCCCGCGCCACCAAAAATCCATTCAGTGTCGGTCCAGGCTGCGAGCGAGGTGACGGTGGCCCCTGCCACCAGGACGAGTCCTGCGGCAGACAGCGCTATAGCCTTTTTTTGAGTTGCCTGGCCATGATGGTTGCCCATTTGATTCCCCCATTTGTACGTTCATCCGCCAGCGACTATCACGCTGGCAACATCCAATAACGGCAGGGGAGATAAACCCGGTTTCCCCAACCGCGAAGTCCATTGATGAATATTTCATCTCCGAACTATGTTTTCGGCCCAAACCGCTCAAATTATTCTCAACTTTTCTTCAAGATTCCGTTTGAGAAAAGGGGACCGGTAGCTGGCGACACCATGGGGAGAGCGCCGCAGGCGTGGAGGGTCCAATCTCTTAGACCCTCCAGTCCCGAACTGTTGCAGGACGCAGGGAAGGTCCGGCATCGAGATGCCGGACCTTCCTTTCTACCTTCCGCTAAGCTTGGCGCCGACGGAGAACGAGCACCAGACCTGCGCCCAGCAATGCCAGTGCGAGAGTTACGGCGCCACCAATCTTCGCTCCGGTGTCCGCCAGCGGCTGTCCGCCCTTAGCCGGTGTCTTGTCGGCGTCGTCCGTGACCGGATTGCTGCCGCCGTCGTCCGTCACCGGATTGCTGCCGCCGTCGTCCACGACCTCTACGGGCACGTAGGTGACTGTCACCTGAGCTTCTACGGTGTTTCCGCGGGTGTCGGTCACCGAGTAGGTGATCGGCGTCGGGTT
>NZ_JAPSHV010000058.1:0-6769 GCF_031179385.1 Arthrobacter sp.
CGTCATGGTGGTCACCAGCCCGTACGTCGTAAAGATTGTCAGGGGAACCATGTAGGCGAGTCCGAAGACGACCAGTCCGGGAACTCCCAGGACCCTGCGAAGGCTTCGTTCTGCGGGCGGCTTCGGTACGGACGACGCGGTGCGGCCGTTCAACTGTGAGGGCTGCGTCATTGCAAGCCACACTCCTTTTGATGATGCGGGCGGTACCGCCCTTGGGAAAGTCCTCAATAATGAACGCCGTTCATTATTACCTGCATCACAGTAGAGGTTGCGCGCGCACATGACAAGACCCGGGCCCCTTTGTTTCATCAAGGGCGCCCGGGTCTTCCGTTGGCGTTATGAGGAACGTGCTGCCAGGGTTCCCTCCGAAAGGGACGCTGCCTGGTACTGCACCTCTCCATTCACGACGACGGTCGTGGGGCCGTTCTCGAGAAGTCCTTCGAGCTCCTGCTTGAAGGGGTTGGCTCGCAGGATGACGAAGTCAGCCCGGAAGCCCGGGGCGATGCTGCCCTCCTCGAACTCCGCGCGGCAGGAGAAGGCGGCGTCACGGGTTGCGTGCTGCAGGGCGTCCTCCAATCCGAGTGCGTACTTCGGGAAGTTGGCGGGGAGGGAAGTGTCCAGAGCGGACTTCCGGGTGGTGGCGATGTACATGTTCGGAAGCGGCTCGTACGGTGCAGTCGGCGCATCAGTGCTGAGGGCCAGGGTTGCGCCCGCTGCCGTGAACTCCGTCCAGGGGAATCCGCGTTCGATGCGGTGATCGTTCAGCACCGCACGCCAGTTCTCCTGCACTGCAGGGTCGGCGTGGACGGGCTGCATCGACGCGACGAGCCCCAACCGGGCAAGACGCTCCACGTTTTCTTTTGTGACTGTTTCCAGATGCTCAATGCGGTGCCGTCGGTCACGCGAACCGTTGACGCGGTACGCCTCTTCGAGCGCGTCGAGGGCTATGTTGGATGCCTCGTCACCGATCGCATGGATGGCAATCTGCAGGCCGGCGGCATCGGCCGCAGTCACGACCGGGATCAGCGCTTCCCGGTCCCATACCGGCTCTGCGTTGGTTCCGTCGGCGTAGGGCTCCTTCATTGATGCGGTGCAACTGTCGATCACACCGTCGATCATCAGCTTGATCCCAGTGATTCTCAGGGTCGGCGAAGTGATCTCCCGTGCCAGGTCGGAGGCATGGGATACCTGCGCGAGATTCTCCGCAACGGTCTCCCGCCGGTGGATGAACCAATGGCCCTTGATCCGGAGGGGGAGGGTTCCATAACGGGACTGCGCACGCAGGAATGCCTGAAGATCGTCTTCGCCTACGGCCATGTCGACGGCACTCGTTACGCCGCTGGCCAAGTAGTGGCTGATGGCGCTGTCCAGCCAGGAGTCGCGGTCGGCATCCGTAGCTTGCCTTGCCAGGGCCGGCCAGACGATCTGTTGGGCGGCTGTCTCAAGGAGCATGCCCGTCGCTTCTCCGGAGTCCGGATCGCGCGTGATGCTGCCGCCGAGCGGATCAGCGGTGTCGGAGGTGACTCCCAGTTCCGCCAGCGCGGCCGAGTTGACCCACACGGAGTGCAGGTCGTTCGCATCCAGGTAGACGGGAATGTCCGGAACGGCAGCATCCAGCAGCTGGCGGGTGGGTTCCTGCCCGTCGAGTGCACTGTAGAGCCAGCTCGTCCCAAGGATCCGTGGAGCGTCGGGATTCTCCGCTCGGGCAGTGCGCAGCGTTGATTGGATCTCCTCCACCGTCTTTGCCGAGCGCAGCTGCACCTTCTGCAGCGACTGACCCAGCATCAGGAGATGCGTGTGTGCGTCGACGAAGCCGGGGAGGACGAAGCGGCCCGCCAAGTCGACCACAGTGGCGTCCTCCCGATTCGGTGAAACGGCTGCCGATGGTTGAACGTCCTCGATGAGGTTGCCCGTCACTGAAAACGAGCAGCCGTCAACCACTCCGCGGGGGGTGAGGATCGACGCGTTGGTGTAGATGGTTCGGTTGGTAGGCACAACTATCCGTTCTGGAGATCAAGCAATGGCGGCTTGGGGAAATTCGGTCTCAGGGGTGGAATGGGCAGCGGCAGCCCGCTCGACTTTGAGAGAGGTACGGGAGATCAGCGCCATCGGCACAAGCAGGAGAAGGGAGATGGCGCCGAGGACGATGCCGAGCGACTGATAGCCAAAGGTTTCGGAAACGGCGGTCCCGAAAAGCGGCGCGAAGGAGGATCCGACGAGGTAAACCCCGAGGATTGGCGCGGACCATCGGCCGGTTACGTCAAGTGCCGCCGCGATCGCGACCACGTAGAGGAACGCAACGATGTAGATGGTGTTCCACGCGATGATGACGGCCAGGTAGAGCTGGGGATCAGTGACGAACCCGGCGGAGATTTTGAGGGCAGCGCCGATCAGCAGCGCAGCCACCAGAGGAATCGTCCGTCCGATCCGGTTGCCGCCTGCACTGACAACAGCAGCCGCGGCGAGTCCTCCCAGCGTTGACAGGCTGAGAACCAGACCCATTCCTGTCTCATCAAGACCTGCCTGCTGTTCGCCCATCACGGCCGCGACAGCCCACAGGGAATCTTCACCCAGCGCCCAGATTGCGAAGCAGGTCAGGAGGCCGAAGCCAGCGATTGTGACGGAGCGGGACGGCTTCACTGACACATCGGTGGCCTGTGCGGCAGGGTCTTCAATGGGGTGGGCAGGGCGGTCGGGAAGCCAGCCCGTTGTGAAGAGTGCGGCGAGAGCCAGCCCCGCCAGGATTCCAAACGCACTGCCCATGGCGATGCCGACTGCGGGAATGATGAACAGTACGACGGCGACGATCGCCCGGTTGGTGAAGCCGCTGATTCCCGACGCGCGGTCCGGATTGCGCAGTGCGGCCAGCGCGGCTCCGCCGGCTGCGACGGCACCTCCACTGCCCAGGCCGGCGAGAATGATCCCGATGCCTGCGATGAGCGCGTCGGGCACCAGTGCCGCGGTGCCGAATCCCAGGGCGGTAAGCCCCAGACCTACGCGGGCGACGACGTAGCGACCGGTCTTTGCCGTCCATCGCGACGTTGCGAGGCACGAGAGCGCGGAGAGGAGGAGGCAGGCGGTCATCAGTGTGCCTGCGCCGGTGGCGCTGTAGCCCAGATCGCCGAGTGCAAGGATCATGACCGGAATGAGATTCGCCGTCATGAAGCCGACGACGGTGATTCCGAAGGTGGAGATGGCCCGGGTTGCAGTCAGTGGAACCCGGTTTCCTGCTGGGGGACTGGCAAGGTCAGTCATAGTTGCCTCGATCTATCAGAGTGTGAGAGCCGTCACGGAAACGAACGGCGTTCGTTTCAGTATGGGACCCGGGTGAACCTGCCGCAAGAGTTTCTGAAAGGCTTTCAGTAAATTTCTTGTTTCGCCCGCATTTCAATGCCGGCCACCAAAACATCCAGCCCGAAGTTGAACGCACGTGCTACCCGCTCCGCTGATGTTCCTGAACAAGCTGTTGCTCGTCTCAGGGCAGGGAACTGTTCCGGGGACGGATCCCAGACCTCGTCCGGGGCGGTGGCATCCAACGCCGCGCCCAGGGCGAAGTAGTCGATGGATGCGATAGCAGGGCCAATGTCTTCCGTCGGCAGTCCGGACCGCTCCAAGGTGAGTGCGAGATCTTCGTACATTCCCATGACCACCGGCGCGTGCACCGTCTGCGTCACGAGGAGCGGTACGAGTTTGGGATGTTGGGCGAAGCGATCGCGGTAGGACCGTATGAGCATTCTCGCGGCATCTTGCCACGATTGATCCGCCACTGGCTGTGGAGGTATTTCTTCGAACAGTTGTGCACGCAGCAGTTCGATAATGTGTTCGCGGCTCTCGATGCGGTTGTAGAGCGAGGACTGGCTCACTCCAAGCTCCCGCGCGATTCGGGGAAAGCTGAAGTCGCCCGTTTCGTCGACCAGCTTCAGGGCGGCATTGACGATCAGTTCGACAGACAGCAATGCGGACCGGGGGCGGGGCATGAATCCTTCTCTCTTGTCGGTCAGGCTGAGGGGGAGCGCAGGCTCTCAAGCCGTGTCCGGAGGCCGACGATCAACGCCTCCAGTCCGACGTCGAACGCGTCATCGGCGCTGCTGCGCTCGGCGGTAGCGGAGGAGTTGCTTGTGACAGCCGAGGTGAAGAGCGGGAAGTCATCCGCGAGTGCACCGGGGTCGAAGATGTTGGTCGGTGCGGAGACATCCATGGCCGAGCCGTAGATGAAGGACTCGACGGCAACGATGGTCGAGATGACCCGTTCCCGGGGCCAGCCCGCTCTGAGAAGTCCCCGCGTCACCTCCTCGTACATCCGCAGGGTCTCGTAGGCGCCGCCCACCGGCATGACGGCGATGACAGGCACCAGGGGAGCGTGTGCAGCGAACGCTTCACGGTAGGACCACGCCCATTCGCGGACGGCTTCATCCCAGGGTCGGTCCTCAAAGGCCTTCGTGTTGACGCGTCCCATGAGGTGGTCCTGGACCCAGATCAGTACGTCCTTTTTGGATTCGACGTGGTTGTACAGGGCCGACGGCGCCACCTTCAGATGGCGCGCGAGTGCGGCAATGGTGAAGCCCTCGTACCCGACAGTGTCCAGCAACGTGAGGGTCGCCGATGTGATGCTTTCGCGGGTCAGCACCCTGCTGGCCGGACGGCCGGCGCGACGGGGTTCGGGCGTCACGGGTGACAAATCTTCAAGCGTCATTTTCCCGTCCTTCGGTGGGCCTGTTAGCGCGCGGGGCTTTTCAAACTCTGCCCTGTCCTCTACAGTAATCGGAAATAAATGAATATGATTCATTTTATGCAGCGGCACTCGCCGCGTAGAGAGGACATCATGAGGATCATCGAAAGCGACGTCGTCGTCGTTGGAGCCGGACCGTCAGGACTGACAGCAGCGAGGGAGCTGCGGAAGGCCGGCCATTCCGTAACTGTTCTTGAGGCTCGCGGGCGCGTGGGCGGCCGCACGCACACTGACGTGATCGACGGAGCAGTCCTTGAGGTCGGAGGACAGTGGGTGTCCCCGGACCAGACTGCGCTGATCGGCCTCCTCGACGAGCTGGGGCTTCAGACCTACTCCCGCTACCGGGAGGGTGAGTCGGTCTACATCGGAGCCGACGGAGAAGCCGTCCGTTACACCGGAGACATGTTCCCCGTCGGGCGCCGCACCGGCGCTGAGATGGCTCGCCTCATTGAGGAACTTGACCGTCTGACAGCGCTGATGGACCCGAAAGCGCCGTGGGAGCACCCGCAGGCGCGCGAGCTCGACACCATCTCCTTCCACCACTGGCTCCGCCAGCAGTCCGACGACGAGGAAGCCTGCAACAACATCGGCCTCTTCATCGCCGGCGGCATGCTCACCAAGCCTGCTCACGCATTCTCCGCCCTGCAGGCCGTCCTGATGGCCGCCTCGGCCGGTTCCTTCTCACACCTGGTCGATGAAGATTTCATTCTCGACAAGCGCGTGGTCGGCGGAATGCAGTCGGTATCCGAGCGCATGGCAGCAGAGCTGGGGGACGACGTCGTACTGAACAGTCCCGTACGCACGCTGCGCTGGTCGGAGGGCACAGACGGAACCACTTCCGTGACCGCTCTCGCGGAGGATGTCACCGTTCATGCCCGGTACGCCATCATGGCTGTCCCGCCGAACCTCTACTCGCGCGTTTCCTATGAGCCGCCACTGCCGCGCCGCCAGCACCAGATGCACCAGCACCAGTCACTTGGCTTGGTCATCAAGGTCCATGCGGTCTACCCGACGCCGTTCTGGCGCGAGGACGGCCTGTCCGGAACCGGGTTCAGCGCCGGGTCCATCGTGCAGGAGGTGTATGACAACACCAACCATCAGGACAGCCGCGGGACACTCGTAGCCTTCATTTCCGATGAGAAGGCCGATGCGATGTTTGAGCTCTCCGAGGAAGACCGCCGTCGGCAAATTCTCAAGTCAATCGCCGCGTTCCTGGGGCCGAAGGCGCTGGAGCCGGAGGTTTTCTACCTTTCCGACTGGGGCTCGGAGGAATGGACGCGCGGCGCCTACGCCGCCAGCTACGACCTCGGCGGCCTGACCCGCTACGGCAAGCACCAGCTGACGCCGGTTGGTCCCATTCACTGGTCGAGCTCCGACCTCGCGGCGGAGGGCTACCAGCACGTCGACGGTGCAGTCCGGATGGGCCAGTTCACCGCACGGAACATCGCGACGGCGCTTACCAAGCAGCGCGCCCTCATCGGCTGAAGGCGAAACCGTGAATACAGCTACTGAAATGACGACCGCGGTGCTGACGACAATGCCCGGTGAGTGGGAGCGGCATGACCGCACCTGGATGGCGTTCCCCCCGGCCAACGACACTTTCGGGGCAGCCGGCAGCGAGAGCCTGGGCTGGGCGCGCGCGGCATGGACCAACGTTGCCCGTACGATCGCCCGCTATGAGCCGGTGACTGTGCTTGCCGATCCTGCCGACGCTGAGTCCGCCCGCGGCATGCTCGGCGATGGCATCACCGTCCAGGAGGCCGAGCTCGACGACGCCTGGGTGCGTGACTCAGGGCCGACGTTCGTGCACCGGACTGACGGCTCCGTTGCCGCCGTGAACTGGATCTTCAACGGCTGGGGTGCCCAGCACTGGGCCGCGTGGGAGAAGGACCAGCACGTCGGCCGGGCAGTCGCCGCGTATGCCGGAACGCCGGTAGCGGACAGTCCGCTCGTCAACGAGGGCGGTGGCTTCCACATCGACGGGCGTGGAACCGTGCTGCTCACAGAGACAGTGCAGCTTGATCCCGGGCGCAACCCGGG
>NZ_JAPSHV010000058.1:6869-17310 GCF_031179385.1 Arthrobacter sp.
CAGGGCCTTATCGCCCAGAAAGACGCCTTCACCATTGAACGGCTGCGCGACGCGGGAGCCATCCTGCTCGGCCTGACCAATATGCCGCCGATGGCAAACGGCGGCATGCAGCGCGGGGTCTACGGAAGGGCCGAGAGTCCCTACAACGCCGATTACCTCACTGCAGCTTTTGCGTCCGGGTCCTCCAACGGATCCGGCACGGCAACCGCTGCCAGCTTCGCGGCCTTCGGGCTGGCGGAAGAGACGTGGTCCTCGGGCCGTGCACCGGCATCGAACAACGGCCTGTGCGCGTACACGCCCTCGCGCGGAATGATCTCCGTCAGGGGCAACTGGCCGCTGGTTCCCACCATGGACGTGGTGGTGCCGCATACCCGCACCATGGCGGACATGCTCGAGGTCCTCGACATCATCGTCGCCGACGATACGGAAACCCGCGGCGATTTCTGGCGCGTCCAGCCGTGGGTTTCCGTGCCGCGCGCATCGGAGGTGCGGCCGTCGTCGTACAGGTCCCTCGAAGCGGGTCCCGCCGCCCTGAAGGGCAAGCGGTTCGGTGTGCCCCGCATGTACATCAACAAGGACGACGACGCCGGCACCGCCATAAAGCCCGGCATCGGCGGCCCTACGGGGCAGCGGATCGAGACGCGGCAGTCGGTCATCGAGCTCTGGGAAGCCGCTCGGCGTGACCTGGAGAACGCGGGCGCCGAGGTGGTGGAGGTGGACTTCCCCGTGGTCTCCAACTATGAGGGTGACCGGCCGGGAGCGCCGACTATCAATTCCCGCGGGCTCGTGAGTCCGGAGTACCTGCAGCGGGAAATCGTGGATCTGTCAGCCTGGGCCTGGGAAGACTTCCTTCAGGCCAACGGTGACCCCCACCTGTCGAGCCTCGCCGACGTGGACGGCGCCACCATCTTCCCTGCTCCGAATGGCGCCCTCCCGGACCGGTACACCGGGTTCGACGACGACATCGCCGAATACCCCGACTTCGTCCGCCGGCACGGAGTGGGTTCCATGACCGACATCCCGCTCCTGGCGGACGGCGTCCGTGGGCTGGAGGAAACCCGACGGGTTGACCTCCACGAGTGGATGGATGCGCACGGACTGGACGCTGTCATCTTCCCCGCAGCGGCCGACGTCGGCCCCGCGGATACCGATTCCAACGCTGCCTCCGCGGACCTGGCCTGGCGGAACGGGGTGTGGGTATCCAACGGCAACCTGGTGCCGCGCCACCTGGGCATCCCGACGGTGACGGTACCGATGGGGTTGATGTCCGATATCGGCATGCCGGTTGGACTGACCTTCGCCGGCCGCGCCTATACCGACAACGAACTGCTGCGTCTCGCGGCCGCGTTCGAAGCGACCGGTTCCCGCAGGGTGGCGCCGCCGCGGACGCCTGCACTGTAGCGGGGGCAATATAGTCGACCCATGGAACAACGCATTCTCGGAAAGACCGGCCGCCCGGTATCGACCATCGGCCTCGGAACGTGGCAGCTCGGAGCCGACTGGGGTGAGGTCGACCAGTCGGACGCCATCGCGGTCCTGGAAGGTGCCGTCGAAGCGGGCGTCAATTTCTTCGACACCGCTGATGTCTACGGTGATGGTCGTAGTGAACAGACCATCGGGTCATTCCTCAAGGCCAATCCGGAGCTCGATATCACGGTCGCAACCAAGATGGGGCGCCGGATGGATCAGGTTCCGGAGAATTACAACCTGGCCAACTTCCGGTCGTGGCTGGACCGTTCGCGGCGGAACCTGCAGCAGGACACGCTCGACCTGGTTCAGCTGCACTGCCCACCGACCCCCGTCTACAGCAACGCCGAGGTGTATGACGCCCTGGATACCCTCGTGGACGAGGGCGTCATTCGCCATTACGGCGTGAGCGTCGAGCGTACCGACGAGGCGCTCGAGGCGATTCAGCGTGGGAATACGGCGACCGTGCAGATCATCCTGAACGCCTTCCGCCTGAAGCCGCTGGATGAGGTGCTCCCGGCAGCTGGAGCAGCAGGGGTGGGAATCATTGCCCGGGTTCCCCTTGCCTCAGGACTCCTGTCCGGGAAGTACACGAAGGACACCGAGTTCCCCGAGGACGACCACCGGAACTACAACCGAACCGGTTCAGCCTTTGATGTTGGCGAAACGTTCTCCGGTGTGGACTTCGAGACCGGGCTGGCAGCGGTTCAGGAGTTCAACGCCCTTGTTCCCGACGGCGTGAGCACAGCCCAGGCGGCGCTCGCCTGGATCGTCGCCCAGGATGGGGTAACCACCGTGATCCCGGGCGCCCGTACGCCTGCCCAGGCGCGGGCGAATGCTGAGGCCGCTGGGGAGACGCCGTTGGGTCTGTCGATCAGCGATGGTGTCGCTGACATCTATAACCGGTACTTCAGGGAGGCCGTGCACCCCCGCTGGTGAACACTCCCAGCTCACCTCGCTGGTGGAACCCTCGCTGCGGGAACCTCAGAGCGAGGTGAGCAGGCCTGCCGCCCTGTCGAGCGCACCAGGAACCATGGAGTAGTAGGCCCAGGTGCCACGCTTCTCACGACGCAGCAAACCCGCTTCGACGAGAATCTTGAGGTGGTGGGAGACGGTCGGCTGACCAAGGTTCAGGGGTTCAGTCAGATCGCAGACGCAGGCTTCCCCTGATTCTCCGGCCTTGACGATGGAGAGCAGCCGCAGCCGGTTCGGGTCGGCCAGCGCCTTCAACAGGGCGGCGCGCTGCTGTGCATCCTCTGCACTGAGCGCGGGCTGTCCCGAGGGGAGGCAGCAGGAGTCGTCCACCGAAGTCTGAAGGGTTTGGGCAGCGGTCATCAACCCATTATGCACCTTGGATTGACAACGATCGATATAGCTGGTGGTATTCATATCGATTCTCATCAATCTATGTGCAGGAGCTTCGTGAGCACCCCCACCGTCGCCGCGCCGCCGCTCGGCCCCCGAGCCGCCGTCGTCGGCAGGTTGTCCGCCCTGGACCGGTTCCTCCCGTTGTGGATCATCCTGGCCATGGCCCTCGGTCTCGCGCTGGGTGCGCTTGTTCCCGGGCTTAACACCTCCCTCGACGCCGTCAAGATCGGCGAGGTGTCCCTGCCGATCGCGGTGGGACTGCTGGTGATGATGTATCCGGTGCTGGCGAAGGTCCGCTACGACCAGACCCGGCGGGTGATCGCCGACCGGAAGCTGATGGCCGCGTCCCTCGCACTCAACTGGCTGCTGGCCCCCGCTTTCATGTTCGCCCTGGCCTGGATCTTCCTGCCGGACCTGCCGGAGTACCGCACCGGCCTGATCATCGTGGGTCTCGCCCGCTGCATTGCCATGGTCATGATCTGGAACGACCTGGCCTGCGGCGACCGCGAAGCTGCGGCGGTGCTCGTCTTCATCAACTCCGTCTTCCAGGTCATCGCGTTCGGTGCGCTTGGATGGTTCTATCTTCAGGTCCTGCCGTCCTGGCTCGGCCTCGCCACTACCAGCGCCGACTTTTCCTTCCGGGCCATCACGGTTTCCGTGCTGATCTTCCTGGGGATACCGCTGCTCGCCGGATTCCTCACCCGGACGATCGGTGAGAAGGCCAAGGGCCGGCACTGGTATGAGAACACCCTGCTGCCCCGGCTCGGGCCATGGGCACTGTATGGCCTGTTGTTCACGATCGTGCTGCTCTTTGCACTGCAGGGCGGAAATATCACCGCCCGGCCGCTCGATGTCGCCCGGATCGCCCTCCCGCTTCTTGTCTACTTCCTGGTGGTTTTCGCCGCGGGTATGCTGACCGGCAAGTGGCTCGGCCTTGGGTATGCACGAACGACGACGCTCGCCTTCACCGCCGCGGGAAACAACTTCGAGCTGGCCATCGCGGTGGCAATCGGCACTTTCGGTGTCACCTCCGGGCAGGCGCTCGCCGGCGTCGTCGGGCCTCTGATTGAAGTGCCGGCGCTCGTCACGCTCGTTTATGCCGCCCTGTGGGCGCAGAAGCGTTTTTTCGCCCCCGTTACCCCAACTGCCTCAGTCACTCAGGAGAAGTCATGACCACCGACAGCAGCAAGAAGCCGTCCGTCCTGTTCGTCTGCGTGCACAACGCAGGGCGCTCACAGATGGCCGCCGCGTTCCTCACCACCCTTTCGCAGGGCTCCATCGAGGTCCGCTCCGCCGGTTCCCAACCCGCCGAGAAGATCAACCCGTCCGCGGTCGAGGCCATGGCGGAGGTCGGGATCGACATGAGCAGCGAGATCCCGAAAGTGCTGACCACCGAGGCAGTCAAAGAGTCCGACGTCGTCATCACCATGGGGTGCGGAGACGAGTGCCCGTTCTTCCCGGGCAAGCGTTACGAGGACTGGGTGCTTGAGGACCCGGCAGGCAAGGGAGTGGAGACCGTGCGCCCCATCCGCGACGAGATTCGGACCAGGATTGAAGGGCTCATCGAGTCCCTGACGCCGGCCGCTAAGTGATGACTATTTCTTCTTGCGCCGGCTGAACTTCGTCAGCGCCTCAACCACGAGGTCGTGGTCCTCCGTCTGGGGGAGGCCGGACACCGTGACGACGGCAACCGGTCCTGTCCCGCGCACGAAGACAGGAAATGCGCCGCCATGGGCTGCATAGCTTCCCTCGTCGAACCACGCGTTGTCCTCGATGCGACCGCCTCCACGTCGGCCGCGCAGGCCCACCAGAAGGGACGGGATGCTGTAGCGCTCGGCTGTGCGTGCCTTCTTGTCCACCCAGATGTCGTTGTCCGGGGTGGCGCCCGGCAGAGATACGTGAAACAGCACGTGCTCTCCGCGCCTGATGTCGACGGCGACCGGCATGTCCCGTTCGGTCGCCAGCTCCACGATGAGGAGTCCGAGCGCAAGGGCGTCTTCCTGGCTGAACTTCGCCAGTTGCAGCCTCCGTACTTCTTCCTCAATGCGGCCGATCAAGGCTTCGAGGGCTGGCGGGGACTGTTCTCCGGAGGCGTCCGGGTCGAACTCGGCCGCGGAATTCTGGTTCTCAGTCACGTAGCGTCTCTCTCCTTGCCGTCAGACGTAAGCTACGAGCCTATCGGAACCCGCTGGTGCAGATTTCCCTGCACCCCAGCATTCGATAGAATCGAATGCATTATGGATGACCCTCCTTCACATAGACCCATGCCCCTCACCCGCTTGAATGCCGTGTTTCGGCTGATCGAGGATGGGGGGCGGCACCATGTATGAGTTGGTCATGATCGGTATCGGCCTGATCCTCACGGTCGGAACTGGTATGTTCGTTGCTTCCGAATTTGCGCTGGTCAACCTGGACCGCGGGGATCTGGAAGCACGCCAGGCCCGCGGCGAAAAAGGCCTCAAGCCGACGATCAAAGCGCTGAAGATCACTTCGACGCATCTATCCAGCGCCCAGCTCGGCATCACACTGACTACGCTGTTGACCGGTTACACCTTTGAACCGGCAATCAGCTCGCTGCTCCGCGGACCGCTCTTGGGAGCGGGCGTGCCGGAAGCGATAGTGCCGGGGATCGGCACGGTCATCGCAATCCTCATAGCGACCGTGTTTTCGATGGTGATCGGTGAGCTGGTGCCGAAGAACTTCGCACTTGCACTGCCCCGCCAGACCGCTAAGTTCGTTGTGCCGTTCCAGACCCTGTTCACCACGGTCCTCAAGCCAATTATCGTGCTGTTCAACAACACGGCCAACAAGATCATCCGATCCTTCGGTATCGAGCCCAAGGAGGAGCTTTCCGGAGCCCGTAGTGCCGAAGAGCTCAGTTCTTTGGTTCGCCGATCTGCGCTCGAAGGTTCCCTTGACCAAGACCACGCGGAGCTGCTGCACCGGACGTTGTTGTTCTCGGACCACACTGCGGCCGATGTGATGACGCCCCGAGTGCGTATGACATCGGTCAAAACCACAGACACGGCCTCGGAGATCATCGCTACGGCCGTCGCTACCGGGTACTCCCGTTTCCCCGTGATCGGCGAGGACAGCGACGACATCCGCGGCGTCATCCACCTCAAGCAGGCATTCGCCGTCCCTATGGAAGACCGGGCGGTCACTACCGCTGAGAAGCTGATGATCGAACCTCTCCGGGTACCTGAGTCCATGAGCGTGGATACCCTCCTGGGCCTGCTGCGCCAGCAAGGACTGCAGGTTGCCATCGTCACCGACGAACACGGCGGCACGGCGGGAATCGCCACCCTCGAGGACCTCATTGAAGAGATTGTCGGCGAACTGGAGGACGAGCACGACCGCGCCTATGTCGGTGTCATCCGCACGGGCAAGTCCATCACCTTCGACGCGGCGCTCCGCCCCGACGAGCTGAAGGAACGCACCGGCATCGACGTGCCCGAGGGCGAGGAGTATGACACCGTAGCCGGGTACATGACCGACGAGCTGGACCGCATCCCCGAACTGGGAGATGAAGTCTCCGTCGATGGAGGCGTGCTCCGGGTGGAGCGGGTGGTCAGCTCCCACGTGGAGCGAATCCGCTTCACCCCCACCGAGACACCCGAGGGTGAACCCGCCAGCGCTCACGACCAGCTCGTAGACCGCCTGATCAAGGATGCCGTCCATGAGTGAATACCTGCCCGGAATCATCTGGCTGTTCGTGCTCCTGGCTGCGAACGCCTTCTTCGTCGGCGCCGAATTCGCCGTCATCTCTGCCCGCCGCTCGCAGATCGAGCCCAAGGCCGATGCGGGCAGCAAGGCGGCGAAAACTACCCTCTGGGCGATGGAACACGCCACCCTGATGCTGGCAACCAGCCAGTTGGGAATCACCGTATGCTCGCTGGTCATCCTCAACGTGTCCGAACCGGCAATTCATCACCTGCTTGAGTACCCGCTGGCGCTTACGCCGATACCGCCGGAAGCCGTCGGTGTGATTGCATTCATCGTGGCTCTGCTGCTGGTGACGTTCCTGCACGTGGTCCTTGGTGAGATGGTTCCAAAGAACATCTCGTTCTCGGTTCCGACCCGAGCAGCGCTGCTACTCGCGCCACCCCTGGTGTTCGTTTCAAAGGTCGTCAAGCCGGTGATCTGGACGCTGAACGGGATTGCGAACGGAATACTTCGCCTCTTCAGGGTCGAGCCAAAGGACGAGGCGACCAGTGCCTACACGCTGGACGAGGTGGCAACCATCGTGGAGCAATCCACTAAAGAAGGCATGCTTGCGGACGGCAGCGGGACCCTGACCAAAGCTTTCGAGTTCACGTCAAAGACCGTTGCGGACGTCGAGGTGCCAATCGAAACAATCATTCACCTTGAAGAGAGCGCCAGCCCGGCCGATATCCAGCGGGCCGTCGGCGAGCACGGGTTCTCCCGTTACATCCTGACCCGCGACGGCGAACCCTCCGGCTATCTGCACCTCAAGGACGTCATGGACCTCACCACACCTGAGGCCTTCGTGACACACGTTCCCCAAAAGCGTATTCGCCGGCTTGCCTCTGCCTACCGCAGTAGCGACCTTGAAGATGCTCTGGCTACCATGCGGCGCACCGGCGCCCACGTGGCGCGGGTCTTTGACGCAGAAGGAAACACCACCGGCATGCTTTTCCTCGAGGACATCCTCGAGGAACTCGTCGGTGAGGTGCAGGACGCTACCAGCGCCTGACGCGCCAGGAGAAGCGGCATAGGAAGAACTCCACGTTCTTCCTACGCCGCTTCAGGATCTTCCACCGGCGTCGGAGGGAGCACCCTCAGGAACGGCCTCCTCATGGGAGGCAGCCCAGGAAGCGAGCAGCCGCAGGGCGTCCGCTGTCGGCGAGTCCGCCGAAGCGGTGTAAACGTTCATGACCAGGCCGCCGTCGCCGGGCAGCTCCATTGACTGGTAGTTCAAATCAAGGTCGCCCACCACCGGGTGGTGCAGGCGTTTGACGCCGCTGCGGTGGAACATCACATCACGCGACGCCCATCGGGCACTGAAAAGCTCGCTCTGCGTACACAATTCGCCCACGAGCTTGATGAGCTCCGGATCATGCGGGTTCCGCCCAGCCTCCAGACGCAGCATCGCTGCGGCATCATTGGCGACCTGGTCGAAGTCGCGCCAGAACTCATGGGCAGCAGGATTCAAGTAGATGAAACGGGTGGTGTTGACCGGCCTGCGAGGGTCCTCGAACACCGGTGCGTAGAGAGCGCGGCCGAGTCTGTTCGCCGCGAGGACGTCATGCCGACCATTCCGCACCCACGCCGGTGCATCCGTCATGGCATCGAGGACCTGCTGGATCTCCGGGCGAACGGAGACGGACGGCTTTGCGCGAGATTTCCGTGCCGGGCCGGCTGCCTTGGCAAGGTCAAAAAGGTGCTGCCGTTCCGCCTCGTCCAACTGAAGGGTCCGGGCAAGAGCATCAAGAACGCTCTCGGATGCTCCGGCGAGGTTCCCTCGCTCAAGGCGGACGTAATAGTCCACCGACATGCCGGCTAGCATTGCCACCTCTTCCCGACGCAAACCGGCAACACGACGGGTGCCGCCATAAACGGGCAATCCCACCTGCTCAGGGGTAATCCGCGCTCGCCGTGAACTAAGGAATTCACGAATATCCGCCCGCATATCAGCCATACACCAACGGTAGGTCCACCGGCCGAACTATGGGAGGCACTGTCGATACCCTGACAGGATGGCATGCAGGTTCCACAGGGGGTCTGGCAGTACCGGGACGGAACGTCACTCCCACGCGTGCAGGTGAGGGTCTTTGATGGATAGTAGAAATGAGCACACATCCGGCCTTCCCCCGGTTAAGAACCTCACAGCCCGTACGTGTACATACGCCTTACAGGAGATCTCCATGCCTACAACTGTTTCCGCTTACGCCGCGCCCTCAGCCACTGAGGACCTGGTACCCACCACCATCGAACGCCGGGACGTCGGACCGAACGATGTCTTGATCGAGATCAAGTACGCAGGAATCTGCCACTCGGACATTCACACCGTTCGCGGCGACTGGGGTCCGCAGCAGTTCCCGCTGGCACCCGGACATGAGATCGCCGGTGTCGTTACCGAAATCGGATCCAACGTTACGAAGCATTCCGTCGGCGACCGCGTGGGCGTCGGCTGCATGGTCAACTCCTGCCGGGAGTGCAAGAACTGCAAGGCCGGGGAGGAGCAGTACTGCCTCAACGGCAACGTGGGCACTTACGGAGCCGTCGACCGCGACGGATCGATCACCCAGGGCGGCTACTCCAGCCACGTCGTCGTAACCGAGGACTTCGTGGTCCGTATCCCTGAGGGCATCGAGCTCGACGTCGCCGCGCCCCTCTTGTGCGCGGGTATCACGACCTACTCGCCGCTGCGGCACTGGGGCGCCGGTCAGGGTAAGAAGGTGGCCGTCGTCGGCCTCGGCGGTCTCGGTCACATGGCCGTGAAGCTTGCGCACGCCATGGGCGCAGAGGTGACCGTCCTGTCCCAGTCGCTGAAGAAGCAGGAAGATGGTCTTCGCCTGGGAGCAGACGCCTATTACGCAACCAGCGACGAGAACACCTTCGCTGAGCTGGCCGGCTCGTTCGACCTGATCATCAACACGGTCAGTGCTTCCATCAACATCAGTGATTACCTGGGACTCCTGACACTCGACGGCGCACTGGTCAACGTTGGTGCCCCGGCCGAGCCGCTTCCGGTGAACGCTTTCGCGTTGATCGGTGGCCGGAGGTCCTTCGCCGGCTCGATGATCGGTGGTATCCGGGAGACCCAGGAGATGCTCGACTTCTGCGCCGAGCACGGACTCGGCGCGGAGATCGAGGTGATCCCGGCCGAGAAGATCAACGAGGCATACGAGCGCGTGCTTGCATCCGACGTACGGTACCGCTTCGTGATTGACGCCTCCACGTTCAACTAGCCCGCACCACCAAAAGCGGCAGGTTCGAGCGATAGCTGCTCGAACCTGCCCGATGCTCAACCTGCCGCGGATCGATCTCAGAGCGAGATTTGGGTTCTCTCCATCCGCACGACGACGGACTTGGAAGTCGGTGTACCGCTGGTGTCTGCGACGGAATCGAGCGGCACCAGGACGTTGGTTTCCGGGTAGTACGCTGCTGCGCAGCCCTTGGGGGTCGAATACGGGACGATGCGGAAGTTCTCGGCCCGCCGCTCGGTCCCATGGAACTCGGATACCAGATGCACCAGGTCGCCTTCCCTGAATCCCATCTCCACGATGTCCGCCTCGTTAACCAGGACCACGCGGCGCCCGCCATGAATACCGCGGTAGCGATCGTCCTTGCCGTAGATGGTGGTGTTGTACTGGTCATGTGAGCGTAGCGTCTGGAGAATCAGGCGGCCCGGGGGGACCTTGATGAATTCGAGCTTGTTGCCGGTGAAGTGAGCCTTACCCGATTGTGTGTCGAATCTTCTGGCGTCCCGCGGAGGGTTCGGAAGCACGAACCCCCCGGGATGCTGGATCCGCTCCTCAAAGTTGTCGAATCCGTCGACCACCGCCTCAATGTGTTCCCGGATGAGCGAGTAGTCATCCTTCATCGCTATCCAATCTGCTCTGGGAGTGTTTGGCCGTGG
>NZ_JAPSHV010000059.1 GCF_031179385.1 Arthrobacter sp.
GACGGAACCCAGTAGCGCTTCTTCTGAATGTTCGGGTCGAACCTGCGCTTGGTGCGCCGGTGCGAGTGCGAGATGCTGTGCCCGAAGCCCGGCTCGGCCCCAGTCACTTGGCAGTGAGCTGCCATGATGATCCTCCAAAGATTGAATAAAGCAAGTAGCAGAGTGTTCTACCTGCCATGAGGTGCATGCAGAGGCGTCACCTTCAACGCGGTCCGAACGACCGTGAGATGTTCGCGATTTCGCGCAACCTGAGCCCCTAACTACCGGCCCTCGAACGGAAAAAACCCACGAGAACCGGAGCAATTGCGCACGCTCCGCCACCTGATGCCTTTCCATTCTAGGAGGCAGGCGGCTTTAAGACCAATCGCGGTGCGCTCAACTGCCGTTCGACTCGTCCGGCCTGAATGCCTCCCCATCGGCCCCGATCACGGTGATCCCGCCCGACTCCCCCACTTCCGTGCCGGGACGAACCCGGGCATCGGCATCGACAATAACGGAGCGCAGCACCGCGCCGGCGGGAATGTGCGCACGGTTCAATACCACTGAATGTTCGACGACGGCGCCCTCCTCGACCACCGCGTCCGTCCCGATCACGCTGTTCGTCACAGAGCCGGCGATGCGGGCTCCCGGGGAGATGAGGCTGGATCCGATGTGCGCCGAGTCAGCAATGAACGCGGGCAGACGGCGCGGACTCGCACTGAGGATGGGCCAGGCAGGATCGTCGAACTCAAGGCCGTTCCCGGCCAGCAGGTCCATATGTGCGCGGTGGTAATTCTTCGGTGTGCCAAGGTCCAGCCAGTAGGACTCGAGCCGGTGCTCGGCAACCGTGCCGGTCTCGACGAGGTGCGGGATGAGCTGATCCCCATAGTCCTCCAGTTCCCCCTCCCGCTCATACAGTTCCGCCAGCGTGTCCAGCAAGACATCCGCGGAGTACAGGAAGACTTCCGCAGCGACCAGGTCCGAGCGCGGGCTCTCCGGCTTGTACTCGAATCCCGTCACCAGGCCCTCCTCCACCTCCACCACGCCGTGTTGGGAAGCATCGCCGTCGAACCTGGTTGTCACCATGGTGAGGACAGCGCCGGTGTCCTGGTGGGTCTTCACCACATCGCGGTAATCGAGCTGGTACAGGTGGTCGGCACTGAGCACCAGCACCAGATCGGGATTGAACTCACGAATGTACTCCGACTGCCGGTACAGGCCGTCCGCGTTTCCAGCCGCGAAGCCCTCTCCGTGCTCTCCCTCGAAGGGAGGCAGTACCCTCAGGCCGCCGTTGGTGCGGTCGAGGTCCCAGGGGCGGCCGTTCGCCAGATGGTCATTGATGGACTTGGGCTGGTACTGCTCCACCACCCACACGTCGGAAATGTGACTGTGGTGCAGGTTGGACAGCGGGATGTCGATCAGCCGATAGGTTCCGCCCACCGGCACCACCGGCTTTGCCTTGCGGTCCGTCAGCGGACCGAGCCGCCCGCCCGTGCCGCCGGCCAGGATGACCGCCAGGATGGACGGCTCGCTCATGCCGATCCCACCGGCTGGGACTGCCTGAGAATCCAATGCGCCGAATCGAGCCGGGCGAGGATCTTCTTGCCCACCCGCTCCAGGTCCGCAACATCCTGCTCATCAAGCCCGTCGAATACCAGGTGGCGTACGTACTCAACATGTTCGAGCGCCAGCTCCTGCAGGTTCTCAAGACCGTCGGAGGTAAGGGTGGCGGTGGTAACCCGGAGATCCCGGGTGCTCTGGCTCCGCTGCACCCAGCCGCGGGCTTCGAGCTTGGTGACCACGTGGCTCAGCCGGGACAGCGAGGCATTCGAGCGGCCCGCGAGGTCGCTCATGGGGAGGGTGCGGTCCTCCGCCTCGGACAGCATCGCCAGGACGTGATAGTCAAAAAGCGTAATCTTGGCGCGGCGGTTCAGGTCCGCGTCCAGCGTGCCGGGCAGCATGGTCGCCACCGCATAGAGGGCCAGCCACGCTTGTCTTTCCGCAGGATTCAACCACCGCGCGCCAGTCATAGGACTCATTCTTGCAGAAGCGCCGCCCCTACGGTGACGCTCCTACGGTGACGCTCCTACGGTGACGCATCTACGGTGACGTGGTCTGCCGAGTCCACACCGGGTGCGTCAGGTTCGGGTACTTCGGAGGAAGGGCATCTCCGGAGGACTGACCGCGTAACCGTCTGCCGACCCAGGGCCCGAGGTAGTCCCGTGCCCACACCGCGTCCTTGCGGAGCTGCACGAGCCGCGATGCTGCCGGACGCGCCTCCAGCTCCGGCACTTGAATGCTGTGCGCTGACTTCAGCACCTGCAGCACCCGGACCGCCATCAAAGTGTGTCCGGCAGCGGCCATGTGCATCCGGTCGACGTCCCAGTAGCCCCAGTTCTGGAACTCCCGCATCCGCCAGTAATCGACCAGCTCGGCATCATGCCGGTCCGCGATCTCCCGGACGAGTTCGTTATAGATGGCAGTACGCCCGCGCGTCTTTGCGAAGACCGCCGACTTCGACGAGTCGAAGCCCGTGAAGAGGACGACGGCGGCTCCGCTGCTGCGCAGGCGGGCGATGCCGGCGTCGTATTCGGCAAGCAGAGCGTCCAGGTCGATGGAAGGGCGCAGGATGTCATTGGCGCCGGCGTAGACGGTGACGAGCGTCGGCTTGAGTGCCAGGGCGGCGTCGACCTGCTCGGCGAGGATCTGCCGCATCTTTTTGCCACGGATCGCCAGGTTCGCGTAACCCCAGGAGGGATCGGCGAGGATCAGTTGCTCGGCAACGCGGTCAGCCCAGCCACGCACACCGTTGGGACTCTGCGGGTCCCAGTCCCCGACCCCTTCGGTGAAGGAATCTCCCAGGGCCACATAGCGGTGTGCGAAGGTCTCCCCCGGGAATTCAGTGGTCAAGAGCGGTGGTCTTCCTGATCGGATCCTTCGGCGGCGGCGTCGTCTGACGGGTTCTGCTGGTGCTCGGCGTCGTACTCGTGCTGGGTGTGGTGCTCGGTTTCGGTGTACGAACCGTTGAAGCCAGTGGTGTCGCCGGTGGGGCGAGCGGTTGACGGGTTGGGGAACGTGGGCGACCCGCCGGAGGGGTTGCCTTCGGGAGCGCCCTCCTCCTGTGCGCTGCCCTCGCCTGCATGGGACGTGCCTGCATTGGACCGGTCCTGTGTCATTGCTCCTCCTTCTCGGTTTTGCCCACCCAGCATAGTCCGCCGAAACCACCCGCACACCGGGCAGGGTCAGACGCTAAGCTCGATTCAGAACCACCGCCGTCAGGAGAACACGCATGGCTTCTTTACCGGACACAGAGTCTGAGCCGCAGGTTGATACCCAATCCGAGTCGCGCACAAAGCGCGCTGCCCTGATCCTCAACCCGGTCAAGCCGACGACTGAGGACATTCGCGCCATTGTCACGGAGTTGAGCCTCGAGAAGGGCTGGCAGGAGCCGCTTTTCCTCGAGACCACCGCGGATGATCCGGGCCACGGCCAGGCGCGGGAGGCGCTCAAGGCAGATGTCGACGTCGTTATCGCGGCAGGCGGAGACGGCACCGTTCGGTGCGTGGCTGAGGAGCTTGCGGGCACCGAGACGGCGCTTGGACTCCTTCCGCTGGGCACCGGCAACCTGCTCGCCCGGAATCTCGATATCGACGTCGATGATCCCAGAGGGGCGGTGGAGGCAGCACTGGGCGGAACCGAGCGTCTCATTGACGTCGTCTACGTGAATGTGGACCGCGCACAGGATGCTCACGTCTTCCTTGTCATGGCGGGGCTCGGTTTCGACGCCGCGATCATGGCTGACACCCGCGACGATCTGAAGGACAAGGTCGGCTGGCTGGCCTATGTCGACGCCGGTATCAGGAACCTGCCCGGGAAGCCGTCCCGGGTTCGCATCACACTCGACGGACGCAGGCGCATCAACGGTCGGCTGCGGAGCGTCATGGGCGGCAACTGCGGAAAGATCATGGGCGGTCTGGAGATCTTCCCCGGCGCCAAGCTCGACGACGGCCTCCTGGACGTCATGACCATCGCGCCGAGCGGTGCATTCGGCTGGTTCGCCGTACTCGGCAAGCTGCTTGCGCGCGGCAAGGGCAAGGACCCGTCGCTGGAGTACTACCAGTGCAAGACCGCCGAGATCGAGGTGGACTCTCCGCTGGAGATCGAACTCGACGGCGACCACCTCGGCAAGGGCCGGCACATGGCCCTGCGAGTGGAGCCAAGCTCACTGAAGCTGCGCATGCCGTACGGCAAGAAGGATCCGGCGATCCTTACCAACCCGATCCCATAGGGGCCGGGCCGCTTACCCCTCTGCCTTACCCCGGCGCCAGTAGCCCATGAACGCTACCTGCTTGCGGTCGATGCCGACATCGCGCACCAGGTATCGGCGCAGCTCCCGCACTACTGCTGCTTCACCTGCGATCCAGGCGTAGAAGGGCAGCGCGCCGGCGGGCTTGTCCGGGTTCAGGGAACCGTCGAGCGCCGCGGCATCCAGGAGCTGAGGCGTCTCCCAGAGGATGGTCCTGTCGACGTCGATATCCTCCGGCTCAGGACCGGCTGCCCGCTCGGGCCCGCCGACGCGGCCCGCGGCCGCAGCGAGTGCCTGCCCGGAGGGAGTGTCCGAACCGAGGCTGACCCGGAACGGGGCAGCCAGGGAGACCCAGCCGGGGACCTTGACCGCCTGGCGAACGGCGGCATCCAGCAGTTCACCGTGCGGACGCCCGCCGCGGACGAGCCAGCTGATACCGACGCCGGACCGCGTCTGAATCTCCTGGCAGTCCGAACCGGCGGGCACCTCGAGGAAGGCGTGTCCGCTGATGTCCTCGGGCAGGGACTCGAGGATCGCGCTGATTGCCGGAACCGCTGTCTCATCACCGGCGAGCAGGACATTCTGGGCCAGGCCGGGACGCCATTCGATGCCGCCGTACGCGCCGGCAGTGGAGCAGGTCGCGGCATGAACATTCGGCCCGATGATCCAGACCCGGTCGCCGGGCTCAGCTGCCGCCGCCCACTGCGAGGCAGGCCCGCCCCTGCCGTCGTCGTCGAGGTGCATCACGAAGTCGACGTCCAGTTCCGGGATCGCCTGGTGGCAGCGGGAGGCGCGCACCGTGTAGGTTCGCATGTCACCGCGCTCGGCCTGGTCGAGCGAGAGCCACTGCTGGTACCAGCCGCTGCCGGAATCCTCCATCAGTGCTCCGAGGTCGGCGGACCCGCCGCCGACCGGCGGGATCATCACCTTGATGCGGAGGTCGAGCGTGTGCCCCTGGACTCCGAAGTCGGACAGGCAGGCGCCACCGAAGGTGATGCGCCGGAAATTGGCGCTGAGGTGCTCCACGCGGCTGACTACGACGTCGAAGGCACGGATGGCGGGCACCGCGGACTGGCCGGCGTCGGCCGCAGCCCGTGCGCTCCTCCGGGCGGGGCGGGTGGTGCTGACTTCTGTCACGATGCTGCCTCCATTGTCAGTGCGGGTAGCCCGTCCTGCGGGTTCGCTAAAAAACCCTGCTCACGTTCCACGCTGGCTCGTGCGGGGGTGGTTCTGCGGGTTGCATGGTGGCGTCCGACGGGTACCACCATGGGCGTACCCGAGATCGGATCCGGCATGACGCGGCTCTCAAGGCCGAAGACCTCTGCGACCGTCTCCTCCGTGACCACGGCCGAGGGCGCTCCCTCAGCGACGATCCGGCCGCCCTTCAGGGCGATGAGGTGGTCCGCGTAGCGCGCCGCCAGGTTGAGGTCGTGCAGGACGATCGCAACCGTGGTGCCCGCGCTGCGGTTCAAGTCGGTGATGAGGTCCAGGACCTCCACCTGGTGTGCCAGATCGAGGAAAGTCGTCGGCTCGTCCAGAAGGAGGATGTCCGTCTGCTGGGCCAGCGCCATGGCAATCCAGACGCGCTGCCGTTGCCCGCCGGAGAGCTCGTCGACGTTGCGGTCCGCCAGCTCCAGAGTATCGGTGACGCGGAGTGCGGAGGCGACTGCGGCGTCGTCGTCGGCGTTCCACTGGCGGAACCATCCCTGGTGTGGGTAACGGCCGCGGCCGACGAGGTCCACCACTGCGATGCCGTCCGGTGCCACCGGTGTCTGCGGGAGCAGGCCCAGGGTCTTCGCGACTGATCGGGTGGACAACGAGTGGATGTCCTTGCCGTCGAGCAGCACCGTTCCGCCCGCCGGCTTCAGGAGCCTGGCGAGGCCCCGGAGCAGCGTCGACTTGCCGCAGGCGTTCGCCCCGACGATGACCGTAACCTTGCCCTCCGGCACTTCCACTGTCAGGTTCTCGACCACCGTGCGGTTGTCATACGCGAGAAAAAGGTCCTTGGCGCTCAACCTCATGTCAGCCTCCTTGGCCTGATCGGTTGGATGTGGCAAGAAGCCAGAGGAGGAACGGAGCCCCGAGGACGCCCGTGATCACTCCCACCGGCAGGGAAACCCCTGGAATCAGATTCGCGCCCACGAAGTCCGCTCCGAGGACGATGACAGCTCCGACGAGCGCTGCCGTGACCAGTGGGCGGTACCCACCAAGGATGCGCCGGGCAATCGGTCCGGAGAGGAAGGCGATGAACGCAACGGGCCCGGCTGCCGCCGTCGCTACCGCGGCCAGGAGCACGCCGGTAACGATGAGCGCCAGCCTCGAGCGCTCGACGCTCACGCCGAGTCCGGCCGCTGCGTCGTCTCCCAGTTCCAGGCCGCGCAACGAGCGGGACAGTACGACGACGGCGGGTGCCAGGACCAGCAAGGCAACCGACAGGATGGTCACCCGGTCCCAGTTGCTCGAGTTGAGCGAGCCGTTCAGCCAGGCCAGCGCGTCAGCAGCAACGCGGATATCCGTTCGGGTCAGGAGAAAGCTGACAACCGACTGCAGGACTGCCGAAAACCCGATGCCGACCAGGATCAGCCGGTAGCCCGCAACTGAGCCGCGCCGTGAGATGGCGTAGATGGCCAGGGCCACCGCAAGTGCGCCGACCATCGCGAATCCGGACAGCACGAGCCCGGACGCTCCGAGGAACGCAATGGCGAAAACAGCCGAGGCGCTCGCTCCGTAGCTGATTCCGATGATGTCGGGGCTGGCGAGCGGGTTCCGCAGCATGGTTTGGAACACCGCCCCGGCCACGCCGAAGGCCGCGCCAACCATAATCCCGATGAGAACGCGGGGAATCCGGTTCTCCATCACGATGAAGCTGGCACCCGGGATGTCGACCCCGCCGACGATCCGGAAGAAATCGGGGATGGTGACCGTGTAGCGGCCCAGCAGCAGCGTGACGGCCGCGAGCGCGACAATCAGGAACGCCAGGATCGCGAGCTTCACCGCCCGCTGGGTCCGCAGATGACGGCGCTCCCGGAGGACCAAAGGCTCCTCGGCTGCGCGCACCGCGGAGGCGTTCGGGCGGGTGGTGACGCTCATAGCTCGGCCATTTTCCGGCGTCGTACCAGCCAGACGAATACCGGTGCTCCGATGACGGCGGTCAGGATGCCGACCTGCACCTCGCTGGGCGGGAGAATGACGCGGCCCAGGATGTCAGCGCAGAGCAGCAGCACGGGGGCGAGCACCATCGAGAACGGGAGGATCCAGCGGTAGTCCGGTCCAGCGAACGCGCGGACCACGTGCGGAATAACGAGGCCGACAAACCCGATGGGCCCGGCGGCCGCTGTCGCGGCACCGCACAGCACGACGACGCCGAGAGCTGTCAGCGCGCGGGCGAGGGTCACGTTCTGCCCCAGACCCCGGGCGATGTCATCTCCGAGGGAGAGGCTGTTCAGCACCTTGCCCGTCAGAAGGGTCAGGATGAAGCCGAAGGCCAGGAATGGCAGGACCGGAAGAATCACGTCCCACCCCCGGCCGGCCACTGAGCCGACCTGCCAGAAGCGGAAAGAATCGAAGGTTTGCTGGCTCGAAACAAGCACAGCGTTCAGCAGCGAAACCATGCCCGCGGAGAGCGCCGCGCCCGCGAGCGCCAATTTGACCGGTGTCGCGCCATCCCGACCCAGGCTGGCGACCGCGTAGACCAGCACCGCTGCTCCGGCCGCTCCGAGGAAGGCGAACCAGACGTATCCCGTGAAGCTGGTGACGCCGAAGACGAAGATTCCGATGACGACGGCAAGCGCAGCACCGGAATTGACGCCCAGGATGCCGGGATCGGCGAGGGGGTTGCGGGCGACGCCCTGCATGGCCGCTCCCGCGAGGCCGAGGGCAGCACCGGCCAGGAGCCCGACGATGGTCCGCGGGACGCGCGACAGTACTACGGCGTGATCACCGTTGGCGGGGTCATAGGCGGTCAGTACCTGCACCAGAGTTTCCGCGCTGATCGGGCGTGCCCCGATTGCCAGCGATGCGACGCAGACGATCGCGAGGACGAGAACGGCCAGAATCAGTTGCAGTGCACGGGCTGTTGGACGTTTCCGGGACCGCTGCTGGCGGAGGAGCGGCGAGGCGGGCGCAGCCAGTGCCATGCATGCCTCCCTGGGCCAACTCCTGAGATCGCCGGATTAACCGGATCGGACCCAAGTAAGGCTAGCCTATGCATGCCCGGATTAGGAAACGGTAATGTTCGCTATTTCCCGAAGAACCCCTCGAGCTTCACGGGGCTGCGGTGGGTGCCGTGCCGCGCCCGAACGGACTTCCGCCGAGCCGTTCGCGCTGGTGCTCGGTGTGCCAGTTCTCCAGGGACGGACCTTTCGGCACGATCTGTGTGGGGTTGATGTCCTGGTGAACGACGTAATAGTGCTTCTTGATCTGATCGAAGTCGATGGTGTCACCGAAGCCGGGAGTCTGGAAGAGGTCCCGCGCATAGCCCCACAGTGCCGGCATCTCCGTGAGCTTGTTCCGGTTGCACTTGAAGTGCCCGTGGTACACCGGGTCGAACCGCGCGAGGGTGGTGAAGAGCCGCACGTCGGCCTCCGTGATCGAGTCCCCTACCAGGTAGCGCTGGCTGGTTAGCCGTTCCTCCAGCCAGTCCAGTGCTGCGAAGAGGCGGTCATAGGCGTCGTTGTAGGCGTCCTGTGATCCTGCGAAGCCGCAGCGGTAGACGCCGTTGTTCACCTCGGTGAACACACGCTTGTTGACCGTGTCGATCTCCTCGCGGAGGTCCTCCGGGTACAGGTCCGGGGCGCCGTCCCGATGGAACTCCTTCCATTCGGTGGACAGGTCGAGGGTGATCTGCGGGAAGTTGTTCGTAACTACTGCTCCGGAATTGACGTCCACGATCGCGGGCACAGTGATGCCGCGCGGGTACTCGGGGTCCCGCTTGAAGTAGGCCTCCTGCAACCGCTCGATCCCGAGTACCGGATCCTTGCCGCCCGGGTCGAGGTCGAACGTCCAGGAGCGTTTGTCATGGGTGGGTCCCGGCGTGCCCAGCGAGATCGCCTCCTCCAGCCCGAGCAGGCGGCGAACGATGATCGCCCGGTTAGCCCACGGGCAGGCCCGGGCGGCGATCAGGCGGTACCGGCCCGGCTCCACCGGGAAACCGTCAGCGGCGTCACGGGTGATCCGCGTCTCGATGTAGTTGCTGTCGCGCTTGAACTCCTTGCCGGAGTCGACGTAAGCGCCCTTGGTGCTGTGTTCGGAATTGCTCATGGTTCACTCTCGTTGTTTGGCTGCGTTCAGGAACGGGCTGCGTCGATTCCCTTCCCGATCTACCGGGCGAGGTATTCGAGCAGCGCGGCGCAGGCCGCTTCACAGCGACGGCAGGTCTCTGCGCAAATCCTGCAGTGATCGTGCATCGACGCGTGCCGTTCACATTCCTCTGCGCAGTTTCGGCAGGCTTGCAGACAGGCCTCGAGCAGCGGCGCGAGCACGGCGGGATGGTGTCCGCCCTGCCGTTGCAGCATCCGTGCGGTGGCAAGACAGATATCCGCACAGTCCTGGTCCGTCCTGATACAGTGCCGGAGCTCTTCGATTCCGTCTTCGCCAAGGCATGCGTCCGCGCAGCTTCCGCAGGTGGCAACACAGTCGAGGCATGCCTCAATGGTTGCTGCCAGATCCCCGGCCTGCACATGGCCGGACGGGCGGGGGTGGGCGATGATCATGTCCGCGATGTTGGTCATGACCGGCTCTTCTCGCGGTCGCTGTGGTCGCGGCCGTACTTCTGGCGCAACTCACGGCCCTTGTCGACCAACTCGATCTGCTTATCGCGCTTTTTCTTCGCCTGCTTGTCATCCCGCGGGGGAAGCTGCACGGTTTCCTCGGCCTCGATACCGGCCTGCAGTTCCCGGCCACGCTCAAGCTCAGCGTCGAATTCGGCACCGAACAGGAGGGAGAGGTTGGCGAGCCAGAGCCACAGCAGGAAGATGATGACGCCGGCGATTGCGCCGTAGGTGCGCTCGTAGTTGCCGAAGTTCGAAACGTAGAACGAGAACGCCGCCGTTGTGATGGCCAGCACCAGCAGCGCGATGATGGAACCGATGCTCACCCACTTGAACTTGGGCTGCTTGAGGTTGGGAGCCGCGTAGTAGAGCACAGCGATCATCAGCACCGCGAAGAACACCATGACCGGCCACTTGGCGATATTCCAGATCGTTACGGCTGTTGAGCCCAGACCGATCGCGCTGCCGACGGCCTCTGCAACGGGACCCGACAGAATCAGCAGCAGCGCCATCAGCACCACCAGCAGCAATACGACGAGGGTGATGGCAAGCATCACCGGGCGCAGCTTCCAGAAGGGACGTCCTTCCTCGACCTCGTACATCCGGTTCATGGCGCGGGCGAATGCGCCCACGAATCCGGATGCCGACCAGATGGCACCAACGAGACCGATGACGAATGTCAGCCCGGCCGTATTGGACGAGGCCAGTTGCTGAATAGTGGGACCCACGGTCTCTTCCGCGTCGGAGGAGACGCTCGACAGGATTCCGATCACTGCGTCCGTGGTTGCCTCGGCCTGCCCGAAGAACCCGAGAATCGACACCAGCGCCAGCAGGGCGGGGAAGATTGCGAGCACTGCGTAGTAGGTCAGCGCCGCTGCAAGGTCGGTGCACTGGTCCTTGCTGAACTCACTGACTGTTCGTTTAAAGACGTAACCCCAGGCCGGTTTCACAATGTCGGTGGGGTCGTCGGGCTTCCGGGAGTCATCCGGGTGGGGGCTCGAAGCCGCCTTTGCCTGCGTGGCTTCCTCTGTCGAATCCGCCTTCGCTGGATCTTTAGTGGTCACGTTTCTACCTCCGGTTCAGATTTGCCTTCCCCAACCGAACCATAAGGATACTTACTATTGCAATAAGTAGTCGACCGTTTAGTGTGGTTTTCAGGCCACAACGATTGAAGGGTTCCACATGCGCATCGCTGTTATCGGAGCAACCGGCAATGTGGGGACGGCGCTTCTTCGCCGGCTTCAGCAGGCCCGCACGGAGAACCCAGCCATCGAGCTGGTGGGCATTTCCCGTCGACAGCCATCACAGGACCACGCACCCTATGAGGGAGTGCAGTGGCACACCGCGGATGTGGGAACCGATGCGGGGCGCGAGCGGCTCACGTCCGCGCTCCAGGGGTCGGACGCCGTCGTTCATCTTGCGTGGGCTATCCAGCCCAACCGGGACGAGGATGCGATGTTCCGCACCAACGTGACCGGAACCGAGAACGCCCTGCATGCCGCTGCCGACGCCGGTGTACGCCACTTCGTGTGCGCATCCTCTGTGGGCGCCTACAGCCCGGCGAGCAAGGACCAGTCGGTCACGGAGGACTGGCCCACCGGAGGTATTCAGACGTCGCATTACAGCCGCCACAAGGCCGCGCAGGAGGACCTGCTGGATGCTTTTGAGCGCGATTTCCCGGAGATCCCTGTTGCGCGTGTCCGCCCGGGGCTCATCTTCCAGGCTGACGCCGGTGAGGAGATCGGGCGCTATTTCCTCGGACCGCTGATCCCCCGGTCCATCCTTAACAAGCTGAGCCTGCCCGTCCTGCCCATTCCATCCCAGATGGTGTTCCAGGCCGTGCACGCGGCGGACATGGCAGACGCTTACTGGCGCATCGTCGACCAGCGGGCGTCGGGAGCCTTCAACATCGCAGCCGAGCCAGTTTTGACACCCCGGCTTCTGGGCGGCCTTCTCGGCGCGAAGCGCGTGTTCGACCTGCCCGTTCCGGTGCTCCGGGCGGCAGTGGCGGCATCCTGGGCCCTGCACATTCAGGCGACCGACCCGGGCTGGATCGACATGGCTGCACAAGCGCCCGTCATGAATACCGACCGGGCACGCACGCTCCTCGGATGGGAGCCGACGCGTTCCTCGGTGGCGGCCATCCGCGAGGTCATCGACGGATTGGCCGGCGGTTCCGGCGTGCACGGCTCCCCCAGCCTGCGCCCCGGCCGCTGAGTGGGCTTACTCCTTCACCGCACCGGCAGAAGCGTTCATGATGCGCTTCTGGAAGACAAAGAACACGATCGCCACCGGCACGGTCATCAACGCGGCCGCCGCAAGCTTGAGCGGGTACTGGGTTCCCTGGCTCAGGGCACCGGATGCAAGTTGCGCGACGCCCTTGGTCAGCGTGGTCAGCTCCGGGCTCTGGGTCGAGATGATGAAGTGGTTCAGTTCGTTCCAGGAACCCTGGAAGGACAGGATCACGATGGTCATCACGGCCGGACGGGCCATCGGCAGCACCACGGACCAGAAGGTTCGGAACGTTCCTGCGCCGTCGATCCTCGCCTGTTCCTCAACGCTGGCCGGGATCGACTCGAAGAAGTTCTTCATGATGAACACTCCCGCGGCGTCGGCCAGTAGCGGGAGGATCATTCCGGTGTACGAGTCGTAGATCCCCAGCTGGTTGATCACGAGGAACTTCGGAATAAGAAGAACGACGCCGGGCACCGCCATTACTGCCACGAGCAGCGCGAACACCAACGCTCGCCCGCGGAACGGGATTCGCGCCAGCGCGTAACCGGCCAACGAGTTGAAGAAGACACGGCCGAGGGTCACAAACACAGTCACGATGAACGAGTTCATGCCCCACAGCGGGAAATCCGAGTTGGCGAACAGCGTGTCGTAGGCCGCCACCGTCCAGTTCTGCGGAACGAGTCCCAGCGGGTTCTGCGCGGCTTCCGGCTCTGACTTGAAGGACGTGGCTACCTGCACCAGGAACGGAAAAATGTAGATGAGTGCCAGCGCGATCAGGACCAGGTAGGCAATCCAGGCTCCGCGGGCCGCCCTGCGCCGCCCGTCCGTTGGAGGACGACGACGGCTGGCAGCGGCCGGCGGTGCTGGTGCTGTGGCAGTACTCATCGCCGCTGCTCTCCTTCTTCATCGGCGGGTGCCGCCGTACCGGGGATGGCCGCCGCGCTGGAGCCGGCGCTCACGCCGGCGGGTACCATCCGCCGTCGTCGTGGGACGTCACGCTCCCGAAGAGCCCAGCGCTGGAGCAGGGTCAGGACCACGATGATCGCGAAAAGGACAAAGGCGATAGCTGCGCCGACTCCCCACTGCTGGTCCACGAAGGCTGCGTTGAAGGACAGGTAGGCCGGTGTGAGCGTTGTTTTGGCCGGTCCGCCCTGGGTGCCGGTGTAGATCTGGTCGAAAACCTGCCAGGTACCGATCAGCCCCAGCGTCAACACCGTGAACAGGGTGGGGCGAAGCATGGGCAGGGTCACGGCCCAGAAGCGCTGCCAGCCGGTGGCACCGTCGACCATGGCGGCCTCCTGCACCTCGCCGCTGATGTTTTGCAGCGCAGCGATGAACAGCAGCATGAAGGTTCCTGATGTTGTGAAGATGGCCATCAGGACGAAGGCACTCATTGCCACCGATGGTCCTGCAAGCCAATCCCACCCGCTGATACCCAGGAAGCCCGGAGCCCGAAGTCCTGCCGGTGCCTGATCCACTCCAACAAGACCGAACAGGATGTGCAGCACGCCCCGCGGATCCTGGAACCAGTTGGGACCTTCGATCGCGAAGAACGACAGCACCTTGTTGATGACGCCGGTAGCGCTGAACAGGAAGAGCCACAGCACGGTAATGGCTACCGAACTGGTTACTGACGGGAAGTAGAAGGCCGTGCGGAAGAATCCCCTGCCCTTGAGGATCTGGCGGTTCACCATCACCGCGAGGAACAGGGCGAGAGCTGTCTGCAGCGGGACAACCAGGAGCACGTAGTAAAGATTGTTCCGGATTGCTGTTCCGAAATCCCGGCCGATCAGCCCTTCGCCTCCGAGGATTCCCGAGTAGTTCTCGAACCCGACGAAACTCACGCTTGCCGAAAAGGGGCTTCCCCGTCCCGTCCAGTCGGACAGGCTGACCCAGGCCGCCATGATGACCGGGACAACGAGGAACAGGCCCAGGATCAGCACGACCGGGGTGATGAACAGCCAGCCCGCAAGACCTTGGCGACCACGGATGTCACCGCGTTTGACCCTGCTCGGGGGTGCTTCCGCTGCAGTGGTTGGAGTGGATGGCATGGCTACCTCGGATCTGAACGCTGTGGGTCTGGGCGGCGCTCCTCACATGGAGCACCGCCCGGTAGTGGTGAGGCGTTACTGGGTCGCTATGGTTTCCACGAGCGGCTGCACCGACTCGAGGATCTGCTGTGGGTCCGAGGACTCGAGTGACTCGAGCTGCGAGTTCAGTTCCCCAAGCACGTCGGCTGCGCCCTGCTGGGCGGGCAGATTCTGTGCGTACTCGCCTCCGGCGATGAACGGCTCAAGTTCCGGGTACTGCTCGGACCAATCGGCGGCGACGGACTGCAGGGACGGCATAACACCGAACGCCTCAGCGAAAGCCAGTTGGCTTTCAGGAGTTGTCAGGTGCTCCACCAATGCCTTGGCGCCCTCGATGTTGTCGCTGTCGGCAGCAATTCCCCAGCAATTGGTGAACTGCAGTGTGCCCTTCCCGCCCGGACCTTCGGGCAGCTCGGCAACCTGGTATTCGACGTCGGGGAAGTCATTGGTCATGGCGCCCGCGATCCAGTTGCCTTCGATGACCATCGCGGCCAGCCCCTTACCAAAGGCTTCACCGCCCCAACCCGCTCCGAGGTTTGAGGAGTAGTCGGCCACGCCGTCGGTCATCATTTGCTTGACATAGTTGAGCGCTTCCACATTCGCTTCGCTGGCCGCAGTCGCTTCGCCGTCCGTGATGAGTCCACCTCCTGCCTGGGCGGCGAAGACGCCAAGCCGCTGGAATTCGGGGCTGAAACCAAGACCGACGGTTTCCTCAGTAGTGAGCTGCTCAGCGACGTCTGCCAGCTCCTCCCAGGTGGTGGGAATATCCTCTTCGGTGAGCCCCGCTTCCTCCCACTTGGCGCTGTTGATCACGAGGCCGAGCGTGGAAAAGTCCTTGGGAGCACAGTAGAGCTGATCCTCGTAGGTGAAGGCTTCACGCAGGGCCGGGTAGTAGTCGTCCTTGTTCGCGAGGTCCTCACCATACGGCTCAAGGGACCCGTTGGCCGCGTAGCCGGCGAACGCGTCGGTGGACAGGTAGAACACGTCTGCAGGCTCACCGGAGGCGAAGCCCTGACTGAGCTGCTGGGTCAGATCCGACGCGACGATGACGGATGCCTCTACGCCCGACTCGCTCGCCCAGGAATCGACGGCAGCAGTGACAGCCTCGGTTTCGGCGTCGCCGGATGATCCGATGAGAACGCTGACGGGTGCGTCGGTTGCTGCCGCTTCACCGCCGCCGTCCTCTGCTGATTCCGAAAAACCGGACCCTCCGCAGGCCGTCAAGGCCAGCATCGATGCCGCGGTGATGGCGACGGCAAGGCGCCGTCGGGGATGTCCAGTCTTCATTGTCTGATTCCTCATTGTGGTTGCTTCTTTTGGTGGTGGTTCTGGTCTCAGCTGCTGCTGAAGGAGTAGGGAGTACGTTGGATCAGAGTCGGCGGGAGCAAAAGGTGTCGCTCGGGTACCTCTTCCCCCCCGGGGAAGTTGGTTCCAGCCAGCTCGTGCGCAAGGACGGCGATGATGTGCCGGGCAGCGTCCTCGATGGGCTGGGAAACGCTCGAAAGTCCGACGGCGGCAGCCACCGGTGTGTCATCGAATCCGATGACCGTGCCTGAGGCCTGCTCTGGAAACAGTTGCCGCATCTTCGCGGCAGCGCCCAGTGCCAGGGAGTCGCTGGCGCACACGAGCGCTGTCGCTCCCCTCGACGCCAGCCGTTCAGCACCCTGCGCGCCGGCGGGAACGCCGTCGTCGGCCTGAATGTCCAGGGTGTCGGTGGCCAAACCGGCGGCGACCATGGCACGTTTCCAGCCCGCGCGACGGTCATCGCCCGCTCCGGAACCTGCTGGCCAGCCGATGAACCCGACGGCGGTGTGACCCTGTTCGATCAGGGTGCGCGCGGCTTGCTCGGTGCCGGCACCGCCGTCGACATCCACCCAGGGGTGGCCGGAACCGAAAGGGTCCTCGACACTGCTCCAGGGACGCCCGAACGCAGCGAACGGCACCTCGTGTTCCAGCAGCCATTCGGTGCGGGCGTCGCCGTAATGCGTGCCAGTGAGAACGAAGCCGTCCAGATCGGCAACTTTCAGGAGCTCTTCATACTGCCGTATCTCGCCCGAGTCCGATTCTGCGCAGAACAGGGTGAGCCGATACCCCTCATCCTGCGCCGATTCGGTCAGCGCGTGCAGGAACCGGTCAAGGATCGAACCGTTGATTCCGTCCACCACCGGCATCAGGCGGATACCTAAATTCATCGACCGGCGGGTCCGCAGCTGGCGGGCTGCCGCGCTCGGCCGATAACCGCTTTCGGCGATGGCATGCTGCACACGCATCCGGGTCTCCGGCTTCACCCGGTGGGGGGCGTTGATGACGTTCGACACCGTCTGCCTGGAGACGCCGAGGGAGGCCGCCAGGCTGACAAGCGTGGTCTTCGGCATTCCGGTGCCTCCATGAGATCGAGCGTTCACCGTGTTCGGCGGACGTTTACAGAATATGAACGTTCAAATAGGGTTGTCAATGAGGAATTTGAACGATCTAATAAGACATTGCCGAGCTGCAAGGAGAACCCCTTGGCGTACCGACAGCCTTTCCTCCACAACCTGACCGGCGTGTTCAGTGCTCCCCTCCAGGCGTGGGCGGATCCGCACGGCCAGATCAGGGACTCGGGTGCGCAGGGCATCCATTGTGGAGATGACAGGATTATCCGTTCAGCAGTGCTGACCGTGGACGGATCCGAGCCCGAGTGGGTGTCCACTCAGGTCCGTTCCGCGCAGCGCGTCGAGTACGTGCACTTCGTCCGCGTGGCGTCACAGGTCGCGGATCCGCTGATGCACCTGACCCGCGCCCGCACGGCGGACGCGCAGGGGGTTGCCGAGCACATCCGGCTGGAGTCGGCGTATGAGTTCGTGGTTCGTCAGGAGGTCCGGCTGGTGCTGGACGTGGACAACACCCCAATGGAGCAGGTGAAGTCCGG
>NZ_JAPSHV010000165.1 GCF_031179385.1 Arthrobacter sp.
TTTTTGGCGGCGACTTCGTCGAAAACCTTCTCCATCAGAACGTTGCTGCGCAGGGCGTTTGATTTGTGCAGCAGCGTTACGTGTCCGGGGGTGCCCCGCTTGCGGCGCGCCCGCGCCTGCGAGAATGCGACGTCGAAGAGCTTCTCGCATGTGGCCCGGGTGATTGTCATACGGTCACTGGCACTCTCGTCGCTGGGCTCATGATGATCGGCCAGGCCCGCGAACATCCCTTCGGAGGTTTCACGGATGACGAGCATGTCGACGTTCTTCGCCTTGACAGGGCTCTCGACTCCCGGGAAAAGCCGAACCGGCCGAAGGGATGAGAAGAGCCCGTAGTGGGCCCGCATTTCAACCTGGGCGCCCAGTTCAAGGCCCTCGGGTCCGCGCACGTCCGGCAGCCCCATTGCTCCGAACAGTACGGCGTCCTTCTTGCCAATTTCATCCATATCGGCGGCAGTGATCTTTCGTCCGGTACGTCGGTACAGGTCTGCGCTGAAATCGTAGAACGTGTAGTTCAGCTTCAGCCCGTAGCGTGTTTCGCATTCCTTCAGTACCGACAGAGCCGCGTCGACGACTTCAGTTCCGATTCCGTCTCCGGGAATGACAGCGATGTCATAGTGAGTCATTGGTCTTCCTGCCTTGCTAAGTGCGCGCGCTCCGGCGCAGAGTGTCTGCCCCGGGACAGGAAGCCGCGCCTACGCGACAGCCTTTACCCAAGAGCCTTTCCCATCTGCTGGGAAGTCTTATTTGCTAAGTGGGAAGACGTTAGCAGAAGATGACTTGGCTCACAAGGCAAATTCGCGGTTGGGGACCTGAAGGTTGCAAGAAGGATTGACAGGGAGCCTTGGCAATGAGTTGTTGCGCGCATCACATTGCGCTGCTAATGTCTATCCGCTTGATGACAAGGTTCTCCCACACAGTGGGAACTACTCGGTAATTTTGCACTCAACGACGCAGGCAGGACAGACATGACGCAGCAACTCCACCTTGAGGGGAACTCCCTCCCGCTTCAAGGCATCCGTGTGCTGGAGCTCGGCAGCTTTATCGCTGGACCGTTCGCAGCCCGCATTTTTGGTGATTTCGGAGCTGAAGTCATCAAAATCGAGAAGCCGCAGGGCGGTGATGAGTTGCGCGACTGGCGCAAGACCCGGGGAACGACCTCAATGCTGTTCCGTACCATCGGCCGGAACAAGAAGTCCGTTGCCTTGGACCTGCGTTCCGAGGGCGGGCGTGAGGCGGTCAAGAAGATCGCGGCCCAGTGCGACGTGGTGATCGAAAACTTCCGTCCCGGAACCCTTGAAAAGTGGGGTCTTGGGCCGGACGTTCTTCAGGAGCTTAACCCCGGGATTGTGATGGTCCGGATCTCCGGCTACGGCCAAACCGGCCCCTATAAGAACCGCGCCGGGTTCGGCAGCTCCGCAGAGTCCTTCGCAGGTCTGCGCTATGTCACGGGCGAGCCGGACCGGCCGGCAGGGCGTGCGGCGGCCAGCCTGGGCGATACGGTCGCTGGCCTTTACGGGGTGATCGGCGCCCTGATGCTCATGCTCCAGAAAGCCCGCGGGCAGAAGACCGACAGCTCCCAGGTAGTCGACGTCGCACTCTACGAAGGCGTCTTCAGCCTCCTCGAATCGCTCGTCCCGGACTACGACGCGTACGGCATGGTCCGGAAGCGCACTGGCGGCGCCCTGCCCGGTGTCGTGCCCACCGGCTCCTACCTTTGCGGCGACGACCTCGAGGTCGTCATTGGGGGTAACTCAAACTCCGTGTTCGTCCGGCTCATGCGGGCGATCGGCCGGGACGACCTGGCCGAGGACGAAACCCTCCTTACTACCCAGGGCCGCGGTGCGCGCGAGGAAGAGCTGAACGGCGCCATCTCCGCCTGGACCGGCAGCATGCCCCTGGCTGAGGTCCTGGACAAGCTGGACGACGCCGGCGTCCCGGCGGGGCCCGTCTACGATGCGCCCAGCATCGCTGTGGACAAGCACTACCTTGCCCGCGACATGATCCAGACCCACGAGGTGGTCATCGAAAACGAACCCGAGCTGATCCGCTTCCCCGGCGTCGTTCCCAAGATCCCCGGCCATCAGGGCCAGGTCAAGTGGGTTGGCCCTGAACTGGGCCAGCACACCCAGGAGGTCCTCCAGGAACTCGCCGGGATGAACGCTGACGAGATCGAAGACCTCGGACTGCAGGAGGTGCGCTGAATGAAGGTGGACATCACCGACGTTTTCCTGCGTGACGGCCTGCAGGACGAACCGGTCATCGTTTCCACGGCCCACAAGCTGGAAATAGCCCAGGCCCTCATTGCCGCTGGAATCAAACGCATCGAGGCCGCATCCTTCGTGAATCCGAAGCGCGTACCGCAAATGGCCGACGCCGCCGAAGTCATCTCTTCGCTGCCGCACGTTGAGGGAATCACCTACACCAGCCTTGCCCTCAATGGGAAGGGCATCGAACGGGCCGTCGCCGCCGGCGCCACCGACATCCAGGTGGTCACATCCGCGAGCCAGGCGCACAGCAATGCGAATGCGGGGCAAGCCATCGAGGACGCTCTCGACGGCATCGGCGCTGCCGTTGCCCGGTACCCGGATACCCGTTTCTTCGCGGGCATTTCCACTGCCTTTACCTGCCCCTTCGAGGGCAGCATTGACCCCGAGTACCTGCTCCGCGTGGTCCGGGCCTTCTCGGACATGGGGATCAAGGACATCGGCCTGGCCGACACCCTGGGTACCACCCCCACCGAAAAGGTGCTGGCCAGCCTGAACCACGTCCGCGACGCCGAACCGGATCTGACTTACTACCTCCACCTGCACAACGCACACCACCAGGCATTGGCAACTGCGGGCGCTGCCGTAAGTGCTGGCGTCGTCCGCTTTGACGCCGCGCTGGCCGGCTACGGCGGGTGCCCCTTCGCACCCGGCGCCCACGGCAACATCGCAACCGAAGAGCTGGTCCGCTACCTGCACGATGCCGGCCACGAGACAGGCATCGACGAAGACCACCTGGCCGACGCCGTACGCCTTGCCCGCGACGTGGTATCGCACTCCCCCGCAGCGCTGCTGGACCCGGCGCGCTAAAAACTCCTGACCGACTCCCCCCTGCTCAACCACACAACGATCCGCTAACCCCCTCCACAAGAAACAGTTCCCACCCACCATTTCCGGAGACGATGATGTCAACAAACCCACGCACCACGGAAACTACCAGCGAACCAACGGATGACGCCATGAGCGAGACAAGCCCCGGCCCCGCCGGTGGTATTGAACACCCCGTCACCAAAACTGTGGGTGCCCGTCCGGGCACCCACTACCCTGGCCGCTTAGGATTCAATATCTCCAGCGTCCCTGCTCCCCTCTACCTCATCCTTGCGGGCCTCGTCCTCGCCGCAGCCCTTACCGGCAACCTTCCCGACACCATGGTGGTCGGATTTGCCGCGACCATGCTTCTCGGTGGACTGTTTATCTGGATCGGTAACCTGTTCCCGGTAGTCCGGGACTTCGGGCTGCCGACCGTCCTGTGCACCTTCGCACCCGCCACGCTGGCTTTCTTCGGTTTGGTGCCCGAGAACCTGGTCACCGTTGTGCAGAACTTCACCGACGGTCATGGCTTCCTGGACTTCTTCGTCATCGGCATCATCGCCGGCGCCATCCTCGGCATGCCCCGTGCACTGCTGCTGAAGGCAGGACCGCGCTTCGCAGTACCCATCATCGGTTGCCTCATCGCTACATTCGTCCTGGTCGGGCTCCTGGCAGCAGCGACCGGGTTTGGATTCATCGAAGGCATCCTCTTCATCGCAGCCCCCATCATGGCCGGCGGCCTGGGCGTTGGCGCCCTGCCGATGTCCGAAATGTACGCCGCGAAAACCGGTGGCGACTCCGCGGCCTTCATGGGTGACCTGATGTCCGCCGTCGTCATGGCCAACGTCGTGTGCATCCTCATCGCCGGAATCTATAACGGCCTGGGCAAGCGGAAAAAGCAGCTCTTCGTCGGCTTCAACGGCCACGGCCAGCTCCTGCGGATCAAGGGCCGTTCGGACGAACTCGCCGTTCCCCCGAAGCGGGAGACGTCCTCGTTCATCGCCCTGGGCAAAGGCCTGCTCATCGCCGGTGGACTCTTTGTCTTCGGTGAACTGATCGCAGCCCTCCTTCCCGGCGGCCTGCACCCCTACGCCTGGGCAATCATCGCGGCTGCCCTCGTCAAAATCTTCGGGCTGCTCCCCCGGGACGTCGAAGATTCCGCCGCCGACTGGGGCGACCTGATCGGCACCGTCCTCGTTCCCGCACTCCTGGTCGGCGTCAGCCTGACCTACATCAACATCACCGAAGTACTCGCCTCGCTGAGCAACCCGCTGTTCATCCTCCTGACCATCAGCACCGTCGTCATCGCCACCCTGACCTCGGGCATCCTGGGATGGCTGGTCAAGTTCAACTTCGTCGAAGCTTCCATCAC
>NZ_JAPSHV010000060.1 GCF_031179385.1 Arthrobacter sp.
TATCCCCTTCCGTTCAGCCATCGGCCTGTAACAGCCCGACGGATTCTTTTCTGGTTGACAACCATCGTCTCGGAACCAACGGATGGGGGTAACACTATTTTTTGACGGTTCTAACTACACTTAAGGATGGGTAACCGTCCCCGCCCGCGATCCTTCCTGATGACAGGATGGCCTGCCGGTCCCTATCCAGCTGTCGCGAACATGATCTCTGCCGCACCATCCGGTGTCATGTCCGGGTGAGCTGCCCACCAGGCCGCGCAGGCAGCGCGCCAGCTGTCGAGGTCGTCCTCATGGCCGCTGATGGTCACCGTCGATCCCGACACCCGGGCCACTGCGGCGCCACAGCAGTAGGCTCCGTCGTCGGCCGTGATGGCCGGGTAGTCCTCATAGAGTTCGCCCAAGGCACGGATCATGTAGTCCGGACGCTCGTCCAAGCGCGCAGCCAGGGCCGTCTGGACGGAATCCACGCCCGTGAGGACGAGGGCTGTGGCCATGCCTGCGCGGTTTCCACCCAGGATGTCGGTGTCCAACCGGTCCCCAATGACGAGGGCGCGTTCGACTCGGGAGTGGCGCGCCGCCGTCTCGAAAAGGGCGGCTCCTGGTTTTCCTGCTACCAAGGGCGACTTGCCGGTGGCCGCGGCAACCGCAGCCACCAGTGACCCGTTGCCGGGAGCGAACCCCCGCTCCTGTGGAAGGGTCATATCCATGTTCGTTGCAACCCAAGTGGCGCCCGCTGTGATCGCGTAGGCGGCTTCTGCCAAGTTCTTCCAGCCGAGGTCGGGGGAGAACCCCTGAATGACAGCGTCTGGCCGATCACCCGCTGTAGGCACGACGACGAGTCCCTGCGCCCTGACAGCGTCCTCAAGGATCTGACTGCCGACGACGAGCACCGTCGCGCCTGCGGCAACCTCGCCGGCCAGCAGCTCTGCACCGGCCAGCGCAGATCCGAAGACCTGCTCAGCAGTGGCAGGTGCCCCCAACTCCCGAAGATGGGTGGCAACCTGCTCTGATGAGCGTGACGCATTATTCGTCACGTACGCCAGGCTCTTGCCCTCTCCTGCGAGCTTATCGAGTGCGTCGGTGGCGCCGTCGATCGCCCGCGATCCCGTATACACCACGCCGTCTAGGTCCGCGAGCACTCCGTCAAAGCCATCAATTAGCCGCCTAGTCATGGCTCGTCTCATCTGCTAGAGCTTCTTTCCGGCTGATCCGAGGGAGACAGCTGCTTCGACGAGGCGGGCTGCGAGCCCTGCTTCGGCCGATGCTCCCCAAACGCGGGGATCGAACGTCTTCTTGTCACCGACCTCGCCATCGACCTTCAGGACGCCGTCGTAGTTTTTGAACATGTGATCAACGATCGGACGCGCGAACGCGTACTGGGTGTCCGTATCGATGTTCATCTTGATAACCCCGTAGGACACCGCGTCGGCGATCTCCTGTTCGGAGGAACCGGACCCTCCGTGGAACACCAGGTCAAACGGCTTATCTTTACTGATCTTCTGACCCACCCGGTCCTGAATGTCCTTGAGGATCCCAGGACGCAACTTCACACCACCAGGCTTATAGACACCGTGCACGTTGCCGAAAGTCAGCGCCGTCAAGTAACGCCCAATCTCGCCGGTGCCCAGGGTGTCAATGGTCGCCAGGGCGTCCTCAACCGTGCTGTAAAGCTTGTCATTGATCGCGTTCTCAACCCCGTCCTCCTCACCGCCCACGGTGCCGATCTCCACCTCCAGGATGATCTTCGCAGCAGCAGCCCGGGGCAGAATCTCCTGCGCGATCCGCAGGTTCTCCTCAAGGGGCTCGGCCGAACCATCCCACATATGAGAGTTGAAAACCGGGTCACGACCGTTCTTCACGGCGTCCTCCGACGCCGCGAGCAGAGGCAGCACAAAATCATCGAGCTTGTCCTTCGGACAGTGATCGGTATGCAGCGCGATGTTCACGTCGTACTTCTTGGCCACCTCCTTCGCGAAAGCCGCGAAACCAAGCGAACCGGCAACCATGTCCTTCACGCTCGAACCCGACCAGTACGCAGCCCCACCCGTGGAAACCTGCACGATGCCATCAGAACCCGCCTCAGCGAAACCACGCATCGCGGCGTTAAGAGTCTGTGACGACGTCACGTTCACCGCCGGATAAGCGAAACCGCCCGCCTTCGCGCGGTCAATCATTTCGGCGTAAATGTCCGGTGTAGCAATGGGCATGGCAACTCCTATATTCAGTCTGTTGATGGGCTCTTTCCTGCTGCCCGGCAAGAACCACTCCCACCTTTGCCGGAGCGGCACCGATGCCTGGTCAAGCGCTAATTCAGTCGGCAATCTCTCCGACGGTTTCATAAGTGGCGATCTTGCCAATGCGACGCACATGGCGCTCAGCATTACTGAATGGTTCCTCGAGAAATGCCTTGATCAGTTCGGTGGCCTCCTCCAAGGTGTGCTGACGCCCGCCCACTGCCACCACGTTGGCGTCATTGTGTTCGCGGGCCAATTTAGCGGTGTCGAGGTTCCATGCCAGGGCTGCGCGTACGCCTTTGACCTTATTCGCGGCAATTTGCTCGCCGTTGCCTGACCCACCCAGGACTATCCCGAGGGCATCCACACCCGCAGCCCGATCGGCCACGACCGCGGTTGCGGCATTGATGCAGAACACCGGATAGTCATCCTCGGCGTCGTAAACCGCAGGCCCGTGGTCCACCATCTCGTAGCCATATGAGGACAGTGCGGTGATGAGGTGGGAGCTAAGCTCCATGCCGGCATGATCGGTTGCGATGTGAACGCGCATAAGTGGTCCTCCAGACGTGGTTAGGTGGTTCAATCCGTGTTCAGAGTTGTTGAGTTGAGCGCGAGTTGACCGTTCGCGCGTAGTGACTCGATGGCGTCCGCAGGTGACGGCTTGCCGTACACCGCCGATCCAGCCACGAAGACGTTGGCGCCGGCTTCCGCGGCCCGGGTGATCGTTTCCTCTGTGATGCCGCCGTCAACTTGGATGGCTACGTTCACCCCGGAACCCTCTACCGCAGCGCGGGCACGGCGGATCTTGGGCAGCACGACGTCCAGGAATGCCTGTCCACCAAATCCTGGCTCCACTGTCATGAGCAACAGCATGTCCAGTTCCGGAAGCATATCCAGATACGGTTCTACTGGCGTGGCCGGACGCAATGCCATACCTGCCTTGGACCCACGCGCGCGAAGCTCGCGGGCAAGCTTGATGGGGGCATCGGACGCTTCGACGTGGAATGTCACCGAGCTCAGGCCGGCATCTGCGAACTGCGGGGCCCACCGGTCCACATTGGAAATCATTAAGTGGGCGTCCAACGGTACCGGGCTGACCTTCTGCAGCCGTTCCACAACGGGCAATCCGATGGTCAGATTCGGCACGAAATCGTTGTCCATGACATCCACGTGCACGGCATCGGCGTTGCTGATGAGGGCCAGCTCTGACTCGAGGTTGACGAAGTCGGCCGAGAGGATGCTGGGGTTGATGCAACACTTCAAAGGTGAATTGGACATGGTATCTGCCTTTCGGTATCGGTCAGTGCTTGCGAATCGGTGCCGAGGACGCGTGCGCGGAAGTTAAGCGAGGAGTCACCCGCTGCCACACAGGGCAAGCAGGTGACCCCCACCTAAATCGCGGCCGTATGTAGCACCGGGGGACGTCGTAACTGGGAATCCTTAGCTGACCAGGATTCCTTCGGTGCGCGCGCTGGCGAGGGCGCCTTCGACATCGGCCAGGAGTTCCTTCCAGCTGACGACAAACTTATCGAGGCCTTCGGTCTCGAGTTTCTGGACAACATCCTCGTAGGAGACCCCGATCGCCCGCAGCTCATTAAGAACCTGATTGGACTCGTCGTAGGTGCCGGTGATGGTGTCACCGGTGACGACGCCGTGGTCGGCCATAGCTTCGAGGGTCTTCTCCGGCATCGTGTTGACGACGTTCGGAGCGACGAGGCCCGCGACGTACAGTGTGTCCGGAAGGTTGGGGTCCTTGACGCCTGTCGATGCCCAGAGGGGACGCTGCGCGTTGGCGCCCGCGGCCGCCAGTGCCTGCCAGCGCTCCGAGGAGAACTGCTCCTCATAGATCTTGTAGGCCAGGCGCGCGTTAGCGACACCGGCCTTGCCCTTGAGCGCTTTTGCCTCGTCCGTTCCGATCGCGTCGAGCCGGGCATCGATCTCGGTGTCCACACGGGATACGAAGAAGGAGGCTACGGAGTGCAGCTTGGAGAGGTCGTGTCCGTTTTCCTTCGCTTGTTCGAGTCCCGTCATGTAGGCGTCGATGACGGCGCGGTAGCGCTCCAGGGAGAAGATCAGAGTGACGTTGACGCTGATGCCGGAGGCCAGTGTTGAGGAGATGGCTTCGAGTCCCTCGAGGGTCGCCGGGATCTTGATGAGAACGTTGGTCCGCTGCACTTTGGCGTGCAGGCGCTTGGCTTCAGCGATGGTTCCCTCGGTGTCCCATGCCAGGCGCGGGTCCACCTCGATCGAGACGCGGCCGTCGGCACCGTTGGTGCGCTTGGCCTCCTCGGCGAAGATGTCACAGGCCTGCGCGACATCGTGCGTAGTGATGTCGAAGACGGCCTGGTCGACATTTGCGCCGGCTTCCGCAAGTGCTCCAAGCTGGGCGGCGTAGGACTCGCCGTTCTTCAGCGCAGCAGCGAAGATGCTCGGGTTGGTCGTGACGCCCACAACGTTGAGATCCTCGATCAGGTGCTTGAAGGCGCCCGAATTGATTCGCTCACGCGAGAGGTCATCCAGCCAAATGGAAACTCCGGCAGCCGAGAGGTCTGCCGTGGGTGATGTGGTCATTAGTGTGCTCCTTCTCCGCTTCCGCGGAACTCTTGGACGGTTCTGAAGGGACCGGTCTAATACCAGGTCCCTTCAGAACCAGATCTTGGGAACGGTTCAAAGGGCCCGTTCCTGCCTACAGCCCTACAGCTGGTCGCCGGTCTCCGTCGCGCGGGTACCGGACGGCATGGCTGCCGTGCCGTTGGGGGCCAGCGGATCGGACGCCGCGGACTCCAGGGAGTCCTTGGCGGCCGCGACGACCGCGTCGGCAGTGATGCCGAACTTGCGGTACAGCGTCTTGTAGTCGGCGGAGGCGCCGAAGTGCTCGAGCGAGATGCTGCGGCCTGCGTCGCCTACTATCCCGGTCCAGCTCTGCGCGACGCCAGCCTCAACCGAGACCCGAGCGCGGACGGAGCGCGGGAGCACGCTGTCACGGTACGACTCGTCCTGGGCGTTGAACCACTCGAGGCATGGCATGGACACCACGCGGGCCGAAATCCCCTCCGCTTCGAGGTTCTCGCGTGCCTCCACAGCCAGCTGCACCTCGGACCCCGTGGCGATCAGGATGACGTCGGGGGTACCGTTCTTCGCTTCCGCAAGCACATAGCCACCCTTCGCAACGCCTTCGGCCGAAGCGAACGTATCGCCATTGGCAACACCGTCGCCTCTCTCGAAGACCGGAACGTTCTGACGCGTCAACACGATGCCGGCGGGGTTGTCGGTGTTTTTGAGGATGGTGCGCCACGCAACCGCCACTTCATTGGCGTCAGCGGGCCGGACGACGTCGAGGCCCGGGATGCTGCGCAAAGAGGCGAGCTGCTCGACAGGCTGGTGGGTAGGTCCGTCCTCGCCCAAGCCGATCGAGTCGTGCGACCAGACGTAGATAGCCGGAACACCCATGAGGGCACCCAGGCGCACTGCAGGCCGCTGGTAATCGCTGAAGATTAGGAACGTACCCGAAAAGGCGCGCATGCTGCTGTGCATCACAATGCCGTTGACGATCGACGCAGCAGCGTGCTCGCGGATACCGAAATGGAGAACGCGCCCGTACGGGTTACCCTTCCACGCTTCAGTGGACCGGGAAACGGGGATGAACGACGGCGAGCCCTCGATCGTGGTGTTGTTCGATTCGGCGAGGTCCGCGCTGCCGCCCCAAAGCTCGGGAAGGACGGGGCCGAGCGCGTTCAAAACCTTGCCGGACGCGGCACGGGTGGAAACGTCCTTGCCCGGCTCGAAGCTGGGGAGGCCAGCAGCCCAGCCTTCTGGCAGCGTACGTGCCTCAATGCGCTCCAGCAACGCCGCCTCTTCGGCGTGCGAGGACTTCCATGCGTCAAAGTCCTCCTGCCAGGCGGCGTGGGCCTCGGCGCCCCGCTGCACGACACCGCGTGCGTGCTCAAGAACCTCCGGGTCGACGTCGAAGTGCTTCTCGGGGTCGAAGCCCAGAACTTCCTTCAGGGCCGCGACCTCGTCTCCGCCAAGAGCGGATCCGTGGATTTTGCCGGTGTTCTGCTTCTTCGGGGCGGGGTAGCCGATGATGGTGCGCAGCGAAATGATGGACGGCTTGGAAGTCTCGGCCTTCGCCGCCAGGAGTGCAGAGTAGAGCTCCTGTACGTCTTCGGCGTACTCACCCGTCTTGGTCCAGTCGACACGCTGGGTATGCCAGCCGTAGGACTCGTAACGCTTGAGGACATCCTCCGTGAAGGCGACGTCGGTGTCATCCTCAATGGAAATATGGTTCTCGTCGTAGAGCACTACGAGGTTGCCGAGCTCCTGATGGCCCGCGAGAGACGACGCTTCGGAGGTCACGCCCTCCTGGAGATCGCCGTCGGAGGCGATGACCCAGATGGTGTGGTCGAAGGGGCTGGTGCCCGCGGGAGCGTCGGCGTCGAACATCCCGCGCTGGCGGCGCTGGCTGTAGGCGAACCCGACCGATGTCGCGAGGCCCTGGCCCAGCGGGCCAGTGGTGATCTCGACGCCAGGAGTGTGCCGGTACTCCGGGTGGCCCGGGGTTAGGGAGCCCCAGGTGCGAAGCGCCTTTAGGTCATCGAGCTCGAGTCCGTAGCCGGACAGGAAGAGCTGGATGTAGAGGGTCAGCGAGGTGTGGCCCGGGGAGAGGATGAACCGGTCACGGCCCGTCCACTCAGGGTCCGACGGATCGTGCCGGATCAGCTTCTGGAACAGAAGGTACGCCGCCGGGGCCAGGCTCATCGCCGTACCCGGGTGACCGTTGCCCACCTTCTCCACGGCATCGGCCGCGAGGACACGGGCGGTGTCGACGGCCTTCTGGTCGAGCTCGGTCCAGCTTAACGTTGTCGATTCCTCGGTAAGCGTCGCAGTTACTGTCGGATTCACGATTTATCTCCTTCGATTCGGTCATCCGGCCTTAGCGGCCGCGTGGATGCTTTGTGGCTGATATCCATGATCCTGAAACCAATGGGTAGGGGTAACACTGTTTTCTGACGGTTCTAACTACACTTAAGGGTTGGTTAGGGTTTCCGCTCCCGCTAGTCTGGCTGAATGAGTCTTGCTACGAACCAGCCCCGGAAGGAATCGGCTGAGTCCCCTCCAGACTTGCCGTGGCCCCTGCTGCAAGCCGTCGCAGCGTTGGCCGATGCTCCACTGACTGAAATAGCGGAGCGACTACGTGATGCCACACTCCCCTTCATCAGGAGCAGCGCTCTAGTCATCTTCACCGAGGATTGCACGGGGCGGCCGCAGAAAAAGGCGGGGGAGGAAGAAATCATCTCCCGGGTCTCCATCGCCGAGCTTGACACCCTTCGCTCAACCCTTTCGGATGAGGAGCCCTTTCTTGGGGAAGCGGAACTCGCCGGCCGGGCCCGACCCGTGCTCGCGCTGAAACACGCCTCCAGCAATGCCCTTCTCGTCCTGACCGACCCTCACCCGGCAGATCCAGGACACAACACCGGACTGGACATGGTGACGTATCTATGGCGCATCGCTGCCCGACGGATCCAGGAGAAAGTGGTCGACGCCCCGCCGTCGTATCTGCTGGAGTCGCGGGCAGCCTCAGCTGAACGCATCCGCGTGACGGCGGAACTGACCGATCTACACTCCACGACCTTAGAGACTCTCCTTGCAGCCCTGCGCTCATCATCCCTGGACGATGCAACAGCCCGCTCAACCGTCACTGACCTCACCGCCAAGGCCCTAATCAAACTCCGCACCCTTAGCGACCGCACGACAGACTTAGTCGAAGAGCCCGTCGCCAAAGCGTTCGAACGTCTCCGGGAGGACCTACGGCCACTAACAAGCTTCAGTGGCGTTGAAGTCCAGTTCATCGAACCACCCCTGAACGGAAGGGCCCTGCCCGGCGAGGTTGCCCATGCAGCACGGGCCATCGTCCGCGGACTCGTACTGGCCATGATGGAACAAACCGACATCAGCAGAATCCGCACCCAGTGGGATTGCGACGGCCAGAACCTCCTGATCAACATACGCGACAACGGCGGCGGTGCATTGACCGCCGATACCCCGAGCATCAGCGGCCTGGAACGGCGGGTCAAAGCGCTTACCGGACAGCTACGAATGGATGTCATGTCCGGTTGGGGTGCGGACATCTTCGTATCACTTCCCCTGGACCTACCCACACGCACATCCGGCGATATTGCGGGCTGGAACCTAGCTGCCCGGGAACTCGAAGTCCTTGAACACCTAGTGGCCGGACACCGCAACCGCACCATCGCCTCAATACTGGGCATTAGCGAAAACACGGTCAAGTTCCACATACGGAACCTATTCAAGAAACTCGACGTCGGCTCACGTAGTGAAGTCATCGCCCTAGCCCACAGCAACGGACTCCGATGAATTGGCCTGCCCAGGCATGTTGCTACTGGGCGTAAGGCGGCGACCGCGTGATTCCTGGAAAGATCGACCAAGATCTTTTCCTTTGGAGGGTTCACTCGGCAAGCCCACCCGGCTCTATTGACCCTCGACGCTATTTGTCAGAACAGCTCGAGCAGGCCTCGCCCGATATCTGACGCGTTCCATGCTGACCTACGTTCATCAACGCGTTGATGAACGCCGGCCGGGCGGCAGCACTTGGAGCGACCCTGCCCGGCGCAACCTGGCAGCGGCAGGACCCATTACGCCGCGAACCTGTTGTCCGTGACCCGAAGATATCCTCGCATTCACACCATTCCCTAAGGGCTTGTGCAGGAGCGGCTCAACCGGGAGATCTCCAAGCGACCGGGTGCTGTTGGGCGGAGATGGAGGAACCCGACTCCGAACTGGCGTTCAGCGTCTAATCAACAAAACGAGAATCACGTGCGGTCATACCGGCGGATTATCCACGCTGTGGACCGTGCCTACGCCAGCAAGACATGCTCACCGTATCCGTGGTTATTTGCGCCGCTGTGGTGGGTTTGGTTTGGGGTTGGGCGGGTGGTGTTTGTGGTTTGTTGTTGTGGTGGCGGTGCCGGGGTGTGATCTGGATCTCGTGATGAGCGGCGCGTTGGGGCGGGTGAGCGGTGTGGTGGGGCGGGCGGGCGGTTGTCTCTGTCGTCGGGGTTCGGGTGGGCCTACGGTTGTCTCTCAACTGGCTCGGATGAGTCAGCGGACTTCTGGATATGTCTGTTGTGCAGGGAGTCCGGATAACACATTGATGTGAATTCACGAGGAGGTGATGTCCAGTGACGATTGCTGAAGAACTGATTAGTGAAGAACGGGCGGAACTGCTGGCCAGGCTTGGTTTGGACGGACAGAACAAGGCGTCGATGGGCCGGGTGCTGGCGACCGGTTCCATTGCTGAGGCGACCGAACGTGCCGACGGCACGATGGAGGCGACGATCCGGATCAAGGAAGACGAGGTCTGCTGGGAGCCGGATATCCTGGTCCTGCCCCACGGCGGTGAGCTTGAACTGACGGTCATTAATGATGACAAGAACACGCATGCCTGCCTGCTGCCCAGCAATGGCGACCAGAAGTTCCTCTGGCTGATGAACCATTCCAAGGGCCGGGCGAAGATCACCCTGGATGGCCCGGGCTACTACTGGTACAGCTCGCCGGGAGGCAACGACGAGGGCCGCGGCCTGACCGCCGCCATCGTTGTCCAGGGCGAGGTGCCCCCGGAAGCCAAGCTGGATCGCCCCGACCAGCCCCGCCCATAGAAAGGGATTGAACCGATGACACTTGAATATGTGGACGCCGGCGAGGCGATCAACCACAGCGCATTGAGCGCCGTGCCCGGTATCGCGCCCGCGGTAACGGACAACGTCGATTACGAACGTCTCCTGAAGGCGCGTTCGGAGTCGCAGAACTGGCTCACGTACTACGGTGCCTATGACGGGCAGCGGTACAGCCTGCTGGACCAGATCAACACCGAGAACGTGAGCAAGCTGACCCCTGCCTGGATCTTCCAGGCCGGGCAGTCCGGACAGATGGCAGCTGCGTCGACGTACGCGTTCGAAGCCTGCCCCCTGGTCGTCGATGGCGTCATGTACGTCACCGGCTGGGACGGCTGGTTCTGGGCTCTGGACGCGGTGACGGGCAAGGAGCTCTGGCGCTACAAGCATGCGGTGCCCTTTGATGTTTCGCTCTGTTGCAGCAACGTCAACCGTGGCTGCGCGGTGGCCAACGGGAAAGTCTACTTCGTGACCCCGAACGCCCAGCTGCTGGCGTTGGACGCAACCAACGGCGAGAAGGTGTGGCAGAGGACCATCGGCGACGTGCGTGCGGGTGAGAGTGCCTCGATCGCCCCGACGGTCATCAAGGACACGCTCATCACCGGCAGCGCCGGCGGCGAGTTCGGTGTGCGCGGCCACATCGACTGCTGGGACCTGGAGACCGGCGAGCAGCGCTGGCGCACTTACACCGTGCCCAAGCCCGGCGAACCGGGCTCGGAGACCTGGCCCGCCGACGGTGAGGCCTGGGCGCGCGGTGGTGCGAACCACTGGGTTAGCGGCACTTATGACCCGGAGCTGAACCTGTACTACGCGGGCACCGGCAACCCGGCACCCGACTTCGACGGGGCGGTCCGCGAGGGAGACAACCTCTACACCGACAGCGTCGTCGCGCTGAACGTCGACACAGGCGAGATCCAGTGGCACTACCAGTTCACTCCGCACGACCTGTGGGACTACGACTCCACGATGGAGATGACCCTGTTCGAGCGCGACGGCAAGAAGTTGCTGGGCCACTTCGATAAGAACGGCTACTTCTTCGTGCTGGACCGCACCAACGGTGAGCTGCAGCACGTCACTCCCTTCGTGGACCGGATCGACTGGGGTGTCATCACCCGGGACGGGAAGGTGACTCCACGGAAGTACCCGGACAAAGAGGGCGAACCGGTCCACTTCTACCCCGGCCCGGCCGGTGCGAAGGAATGGACGCACGCGGCGTACAGCCAAAAGACCGAGCTGTTCTACGTGCCGGTGGCCGACGTGGGTGCTACCGCGACCCGGCGGCGTCGCGAGTTCAAGGAAGGCATCCCGTATTGGGGCGCTGCTGTCCAGGTAGACATCGACGACATGGCCGGATCGGTCAGCGCGTTCGACACCTACGGTGAAGAGAAGTGGCGCTGGCGCATCGACTACCCCATGGCCGCGTCCGTGCTTGCTACAGCAGGCGACCTGGTGTTCGCAGGCACCCCGACGGGTGAGTTCGTCGCCCTGGACGCCCGGACCGGCGAGAAGTTGTGGGAGTTCCAGTGCGGCAGCGGACACCACAGCAGCTGCTCGACCTACAGCGTCGACGGCAAGCAGTACGTCGTCGTCCCGGTCGGTTGGGGCGGATGGCTCGAAGGCATCGTCCCCGGAATGCTCGGCGCCGGCCACGGCAGCGCCGTGATCGCCTTCGCCCTGCCCGACTGATTCCAAGCCAAGCACCCATCCAGAGACAGAAAGGAAAAAGGATCATGAGCGTTGATAACAATCTGCAGAAGTGGGAAACGCCCACGCTCGCGGAAATCCGCGTGTCCGCCGAGGTAACCGCCTACGTGGCCACCCGGGACTAGTACGCCAATCCGGTGGGGTGTCGGGCCAACTCGGCCCGGCACCCCACCGGCAACACAACGAAAAGGGAAAGGGTGTGATCGCTGATGTGGATGCGCGTACTGGGATCGGCAGCCGGCGGAGGATTCCCGCAGTGGAACTGCGCGTGCCCCCAATGCCGCGCGGTACGAAGCGGCGAGCGGCCCTGCGTTCCACGCTCCCAGTCGTCCATCGCGGTCAGCGCTGACCGGCAGAAGTGGTTCCTGATCAACGCCTCACCGGACATCCAGTCACAAATAGAGTCCTTTCCCGCCCTGCATCCCGACGACGGCAGTGTGGCTCGGCTGCAGGCCGTGCTGCTCACCGACGCCGAGCTTGACCACACGCTCGGCCTGCTGCTGATGCGGGAGGGTCGCGGACTTGAGGTGCACGCGACGGAGTCGGTGCACGAGACCCTCACCACCGGAACCGGGATACTGCGGACGCTCGAAGCGTACTGTCCGGTCACCTGGCGACCGGTGGTCCCCGGCACCGAGGTGGTGCTAGGCGAGGGGCTGTCGTATCGCGCGTTCGACGTCCCCACCAAGAAGCGGATGCGCTTCACCGGGGCTGCGGCGAACGGTCGGGTCGTGGGTTACCGCGTCACCGACACCACCAGCCGTCGGAGCCTGCTCTACCTCCCGTGCGTGCAGGAGCTCACGCCCGACATCCTGGAGGAGCTGTCGGACTCCTCGGCCTTGCTGGTCGATGGCACCTGCTGGCGTGATGACGAGATGCCGAGCCTCGGCCTGGCTAACAAAACCTCGCGTGACATGGGACACGTACCGATTGATGGGCCGGGCGGTAGCCTCGGCCTGCTGTCGCCGCTACCCATTGATCGCAAGATCTACATCCATATCAACAACACCAATCCGATCTTGCTCGACGACTCGCCGGAACGACTGCACCTCGACCGGCATGGCATGGAAGTCGCCGTGGACGGGCTGGAACTAGAGATTTAAGGAGCATTGATGACGGCAGTACTCACACCCGATGAACTCGAGGAGACGCTCCGCAAGCACGCCAAGCAGTACCACAGCGAGCATCCCTTCCATCGTCGGATGAACGATGGACGTTCCAGTCGCTTGGAGATCCAGGGGTGGGTGGCCAATCGCTTCTACTACCAGCTGAACATCCCCCGGAAGGACGGGGCGATCCTCAGTAGCTGCCCAGACCGTGACGTACGGCGTCGCTGGGTCCAGCGCATCATTGACCACGACGGCACCGCCGGAGAAACCGGTGGAATCGAGTCGTGGCTGCGTCTAGGCGAGGCCGTTGGCTTGACTCGTGAGGAGGTCGAGGACTTACGGCACCTGCGCCCGGGTGTACGATTCGCCGTTGACGCATACGTAAACTTCACGCGCACCCGGCCGTGGGTGGAGGCGGTGGCATCCTCGCTGACCGAGTTGTTTGCACCCGACCTTATGGCAGAACGACTCGCGGCATTCGAACGCTATTACACCTGGATCGACCCAGAGGGTCTCTCCTACTTCCGGGCTCGCATTACCCAAGCGCCACGCGACTCGGAGCACGGTCTTGAGATCGTGCGGAAGTACTGCGTTACCCCAGAAACGCAGGCAGCCGCGGTGGCGGCGCTGTCCTTCAAGTGCGACGTGCTGTGGAGCATGCTGGATGCGATTGACCAGGGCTATGGAAAGCTCTGACGAGGCCGTCCGGCCGCGGCTGGCGCCGCACGTGCGGATGGTCTACAACGCCGCGCGCGGGGAATACGCGCTGCTCTCACCGGAGCTGGTTTTGGTCATCAACGCCACCGGCGCCGCGATCGTGGAGTTGTGCGACGCCCAGCGGACTGTCGCAGAGATCAGCGCCGAACTGCGCAGCCGATACGACCAGGTCGCCGACGGCGACGTTCAACGCTTCGTGGCCGATCTCGTCACCAAGCATGGCATGGAGATAGAACATGGATAAGCCTTACGGGCTCCTCGCTGAGCTCACGTACTCCTGTCCTCTGCAGTGCGCCTACTGCTCCAATCCGCTCCAGCTCGACGACTATCGTGACGAGCTGAGTACCGAGGAGTGGCAACGAGTATTTGCTGAGGCCGCCGACCTGGGTGTGCTTCAGCTGCACCTCTCGGGCGGCGAGCCTCTGCAGCGCCGCGACATAGTCGACTTGGTGCAGTCAGCCAACCAGCTAGGCCTGTACACCAACCTGATCACCAGCGGGCTTGGCTTATCCACCCGTCGTGCCGAGCAACTCCGCAACGCAGGCCTCGACCACGTGCAGCTCAGCATCCAAGCCGATGATCAGGCCCTGTCTGACCAGATCGCCGTCACTACCTCGTTTGAGCGCAAGCAGGTGGCTGCACGGCTCATCAAGCAGCTGGGCTGGCCACTCACCCTCAACGTTGTGCTGCACCGGCAGAACATCGACCGGATCGGCGGCATGCTCGATATGGCGGTGGCGATGGAGGCCGACCGTATAGAGCTGGCAAACACACAGTATGCCGGCTGGGCAGGGCTCAACCAGGCCGAGCTGCTGCCGACCAGGGACCAGCTGGAGCGCGCGGAGGCGGTGGTGCGGGCGGCCCGAGAGCGGCTCGGGAACCGCATGGAGATCATCTACGTCATCCCCGACTACTACAGCAAGTACCCCAAGCCCTGCATGGATGGCTGGGCCAGTCGCCAGTTCACCGTGGTGCCAAACGGCGAGGCGCTGCCATGCCCGGCCGCCCATGAGGTGGCCCGCGGCCTTGACCTTCCTCCTGCCAGCGTGCGCGAGCACTCCCTGGAGTGGATCTGGGAGAAGGCACCATTGTTTCAGCAGTTCCGCGGCGACGCGTGGATGCCGGACCCGTGCCGCAGCTGTGAGCGCAAAGAAATCGACTTCGGCGGGTGTCGCTGCCAGGCCTTTGCGCTCACCGGCGACGCCGCCCGGACTGACCCGGTCTGTCATCTCTCTCCCGACCACGGGCTGGTCGAGGCGGCGGTAGCGGCAGCAAACGACCCGATGCGGCCGCAGCACGGCCCGCTGATTCCCCGCCAGCAGGTGGGCCGCACGAAACGGACGACTACGTCGACGCAGGGAAGGACGGCGAGAACGCCCGTCCCGCTGTCCCCCACCATATTGAAAGGTTAATGATGATCCCCCTAATAACACTCGGATTCGACCTGGGCATGGACAACTTCCGGACATCGATTGCGCTCTGGGGGGTCAAACCATGAGTTCGATCATCCTCTTCGCCGTCGGCGCAGCGCTGCTCATCTACTCCGCCGAAAAGCTCATCGGCTACCTCGTCGGAGTAGCCCGTGGACTCAGGGTCTCCGTCTTCTTGCTCGCCATCATCTTCACAGGCATCGAGTTCGACGATGTCATCCTCGGTGCTGTCCTCAATCTCGAGGACATGGATGGGGTAGCAGTGGGCATCGTGTTCGGAACCGGGCTGTCGATGATCGGGATCGTGCTCGCGCTCGCTGCGATCATCACGCCGTCCAAGGTGAACATTCCGCGCGACTACCTGTTGATATTCGCGCTCTCACCCGTTGTCATGATCCCGTTCATCCTGACACCACCGATGACCGTCATTGACGGCGTCATTTTGATGGCGCTCTTCGTGGCCTTCATCTCCTATGTCATTGTTCGGGAGTCCCGAGCGGACCGACCGGTATTCCGGGATGCCGAGATGTACGAGGCCTACGCCCTGGCCCGGGAGGCCGGAGGGGGTACCTCTGTTCTGGAACGCCCCATCACAGTTGTCGGAGACGGCGGCGGAGGAGGGTTCTCCGGGGCGCGCGAACGGCGGGAGTTCGCGGCCAATATCCCGCTAGCCGACGCGAAGGAGCGATCCGGCTGGAGGTGGCTGCTGCTATCCGCCATCGCACTCGCAGGCGTCATCGCCGGTGCCTCTCTGACAGGTATGGGAACCGAGGGCATTCTGGAGGAATTCGGGCTGGTGGGAACGGTCTTTGGGGCGACCATCGCCACGGCCGTCCTGACCATCGAGGACCTCTTCCTGACGGTGGAGCCGGCGCGCCGGGGTGCGCCGGAGATCGGAGTGGCGAACGTCATTGGCAGCGCCGTTTTCTCGGTCACCGGCAAGCTGGGCATCATTCTCCTGCTCGGAAGCCTCGTCCTGGATTCTCATGTGCTCACCTGGCACCTGCCTGCGCTGATCCTGCTGACCTGGCTCGGGGCGTACTTCCTCGCCACGGGGCATCTCAGGAGATGGCACGGGTTCGTCCTGCTGGGCCTATACATCGCCTACTGGGCGCTGACCTTCTTCGGCCTCGGAGAAGTGCCGATCGAGATGGACTGACGGAGAGGATGACGATGGATAGCCGCAACGACCGCGCTGACGGCTCAGCCGGCCAGGGTACCGCGGTCGGGCGTCCGCCATGCTACCGCTGTGGGGAGGCCTACACCTCGGCGGATGACCACCGGCACACAGAGCCAGTGGAGTGCACTGTCTGCGTGCGCTGCAAGGGAAAGCCCGCTTGCTACACGTGTCGGAACATGTACTGCGCATGCGAAGTGCACCAATACTGAAGGGATCGGCGCGACGATTAGCACCGTCGCGACGCCACTGGGGGTGTCCGTAGCTGCCATCGCGAGCCCTGCTGAGCACGGGTGGTCGGTGAGTAGAGGGAGCGCACTCCCCACGGCCCACCTGACCCACCAATCGTTGGTTCTTCGGATGTGGGAACACCGCCCTTCTGGCCAGACCGTTGCAAGGCGGAAAGGAGGTGGTGATCGACTTTGGCACAGATGGCTGTTGCCATGGCACTGCGGCGACGGAGCTCCTGCCCGACTTCCTCCAGTCCGGATCCGGACTCCAGCAGTTGTATCGCAACCGCCAAACTGAAGCTCGACCACCGCGGCGACTACGAGTCCCAAGCCGCAGCGATCCGGCGATCACTGGGCGGCTTCATATAGGCCGTGAATCCCTGCGCAGCTGGGTCGTTCAGACCGATTTAAGTGGCAACGGCGGAACAGGAACGGATAAAGGCGCTCGAGCGTGAGGCCAGGGAGCTCGGCGCAGATCGCCCGTCCACCTTCTACGCCGCGATCAAACGGGGTGCTTCGAAGCTCGGTCACCGATACCGGGATCCATGAATGTCCTGCGGACGCTGCACGGCTGGTTGCTCGCATGGTCGATGTAAGTCTCATGGATTCCAGACATGGGTACTCCGCGCGGCGAGGCTCGAACCTCAGATGCTTAGCGCATGACGTACCGCGCGAGTGTTCCGCCGGGACACCGGAACCATAGTGCGCTCGGGATTGTCCATGACCAGAACCAGTTCGCCCTTTTCTCGACGTTCGATCTCTCGAATCCGGCTGAGGTTGACGA
>NZ_JAPSHV010000166.1 GCF_031179385.1 Arthrobacter sp.
GCTGAAAGCGCCTGGGCCAGCAGCAGGTTGGCTTCTCCTTCCGTCTGGCGGGAGAGCGCCGTGCCTTCCGCGCAGATCGGCCGTAACCGTTCCACCGCTGCGTTCAGCTGCCCGGTGAGGAAGAGCCAATGCGCGCGTGTGAGGGAAAGCTGCAGTTGATCCCGCTCCGTCCCGCCCACAATGGAGCTGGCTACCTCGGCTCGTTCAATGCACTCAAGTGTCTCCGCATCAACGACACCGGCGGCGAGACGCCGCGAGGCTGAGGCCCGATTGAACCTGGCCCAGAGCTCAAGGTCATTGTTCGGCGTGAGATGTTCAGCGGCGAGGCGGTGGAATCGGGTGCCGTCCTCCACCTGATGGCGCATGAACGCAACGTTCCCGATCACCCAGTAGGCCTTGCCCGCCGTCTGGGTATGGATGCCCGGAGTGATGTGCGTGGAGAGGTCGAGACACGTACTCCATGCTTCGTCCAGCCTGTCACTCTCGGCGAGGGCGGCGATGAGGGCGTGATGAGCCTCGATCTGCAGCTCGGGGGCGTCCGCGACGGTGGCGGCGCTTTTCACCGCAATCGTGGCGCTGTCCACCGCTTGATCCAGGTGCCCCAGGCCCTGCTGGCACACCGCCGCGAGGGTGTGGACCCTCGCTTTCAACGCATCTGACTCGAGGGACAGGCTGCTGGTGCCGAGCACCTCAGCTGATTGGAGTGATTCATCGAGATGACCTTCCTCGCGTAGGCACTCAGCCTGCAGAAAGGTCATGTTCCACCAGGCGCGGTGATCCTCTGCCCGCGCTGCGAGTGCGACTGCAGAGGCCGCAAGCAGCCTTGCTGCACGATAATCGCGCTGGCTCCACGCTTCACGCGCTCGCAGCTCATACATAACGAGATCGCCCGACTGTTGTGCTGCCACCCTTCCCCCTTGCGTTGAGGTTGCGCCGGACAGTCGCAGAATGCTCCCGAGAACCCGATGCGACTGTCCCTGAGTTTATGCGGAAAGAATGCATTGAGACAGATACCCGGAGGAACACGGCAGAACGTGAAAGGGGTCGAACATCGCGGGTTCTTTCCTCGCCTCGGGGGTGTTGTGTATCACACATCGTTCGTATACTGAGTCAATCTGGTGTCAGTGACTCTGCACTCCTAAGCGAAGGAATCTGTCATGAAACGACTTCCCGCAGTTCTCTTGCTCACGGCGGCCCTTGCGCTGGGAGGGGGTACTGCGGCTGTAGCGGGGGATAGCGCGTCCACGCCCAGGACGGTTGTCTCCTACGGGATCATGATCGATGACTGGCCCCACTGACAGTTTCTGAAGTGTCCAAAGGACCGTTCGAGCCACCTGGGTGCTCGGACGGTCCTTCGCGTTGAAAGGCCGAGTCTGTACTAGCCTAGGGTCCATGCGTATCGCCCGGTTTGTGCTCAACGATGATCCAGCGTTCGGCCTCGTCGAAGGACCCGAGGGGGCGGAAGAGATTGCCGTCATCAGCGGTGACCCCTTCTACGGGGGAATCCAGCCCACGGGAGCGCGCCACAAACTTGAGGATGTTCGGCTGCTCGCACCTGTGATTCCTCGCAGCAAGGTAGTGGGAATCGGCCGCAACTACGCGGACCATGCTGCTGAGTTGGGCAATGAGGTTCCGCCCGCCCCGCTGATGTTCCTCAAGCCGAACACCTCTGTCGTCGGTCCCGGCGATCCGATCGTGCTTCCCTCCTTCTCCGATGAAATCTCCTATGAATCGGAGCTCGCGGTCATCATCGGCCGGATCTGTAAGGATGTGCCGGTGGAACGCGTGGATGACGTGGTCTTCGGCTACACGTGCGCTAATGACCTCACCGCCCGCGATATTCAGAAGACCGACAATCAGTGGGCACGTGCCAAGGGGTTCGACACCTCCTGCCCGATCGGACCATGGATTGAGACGGAGCTGGACACTGAGAATTTGGTTGTGCGCGGTTGGCTCGACGGTGAGCTCAGGCAGGACGGCTCTACCAATCAGATGATCTGGGGAGTCAAGGAACTGGTGTCCTACGTTTCCCAGGCTTTCACGCTTCTGCCCGGCGACCTTATCCTCACCGGAACTCCCGCCGGGGTGGGGCTCATCAGCGAGGGGCAGAGGTACGAGGTCGAAATTGAGGGCATCGGGCGGTTGTCCAACCCCGTCCGCAGGTAGGTCGCGGCCCGGGACGCGATCAGCCGGACAGTAGACTGGGGTCCATCATGACTACTGCCGATCTCCCCACTGTCACGCCAGAAACTCCAGTCCGGGTCCGCTTTTGCCCCTCGCCGACCGGAGTGCCGCACGTCGGTCTCATACGTACCGCACTGTTCAACTGGGCATACGCCCGGCACACCGGCGGAAAGATGATCTTCCGGATCGAGGATACCGATGCCGCCCGCGACAGTGAGGAGAGCTACGAGCAGCTTCTCGAGGCGTTGACCTGGCTGGGCATCGATTGGGATGAGGGTGTTGAGGTCGGAGGACCGCATGCTCCGTATCGTCAGTCGCAGCGAGGCGACCTCTACCAGGACGTCATCGCCCGGCTGGTGGCGGCAGGACACCTGTACAGGTCCTACTCCACACCGGAAGAGGTGGAGGAGCGGCACAAGGCTGCCGGACGCGACGTCAAGCTGGGGTATGACAATTTCGACCGGAACCTCACCGAGGAGCAGAAAGCCGCCTACGAAGCGGAGGGCCGGCCTGCGGTTCTTCGTCTTCGCATGCCGGACGAGGACATTACTTTCACTGACCTCGTGCGCGGCGACATCACCTTCGCCGCGGGAAGCGTTCCGGACTTTGCGGTCGTGCGGGCGAACGGAGCTCCGCTCTACACGCTCGTCAATCCGGTTGATGACGCGCTCATGGGCATCACCCATGTGCTGCGCGGGGAAGACCTGCTCTCCTCGACGCCGCGTCAGGTTGCGCTCTATCGCGCCCTCATCGACATTGGCGTGGCCCGCTACATGCCGCTTTTCGGCCACCTCCCCTATGTCATGGGACAGGGCAACAAGAAGTTGTCCAAACGGGACCCGGAATCCAACCTCTTCCTTCACAGGGAACGCGGCTTCATCCGCGAGGGGCTGCTCAACTATCTCTCATTGCTGGGCTGGTCCCTGAGCGCTGACGAGGACATCTTCACCGTCGACCAGCTGGTTGAGAAGTTTGACGTGCATGATGTGTTGGCGAATCCTGCGCGCTTCGATGTGAAGAAGGCCGAGGCAATCAACGGATCGCACGTCCGCCTGCTGGACCCGGAGGACTTCCGGATGCGGCTGGTTCCCTATCTACAGTCTGCGGGTCTTCTCGGTGCCACCATCAGCTCACATGAGCTGACCGTCCTCACGGAGGCCGCACCCCTGATTCAGGAACGCATCACGCTACTCGGAGAAGCGCCCGAGATGCTCGGTTTCCTGTTCCGCGCCGATGAAGAGATCGAGGTTGCGGAAGACGCCCGCAAGGGTTTGCCGGCGAATTATGAGGAGGTTCTGGACGCGGCCCTGCGTGCGCTTGAGCCGCTGGAGGAGTGGACTGCCGACTCCATCCAGGCGGCGTTGCGTGGCGCCCTCGTGGAAGAACTCGGACTGAAGCCGCGCGTCGCCTTCGGGCCGGTGCGGACGGCCGTTTCGGGGCGCAAAATCTCGCCGCCCTTGTTTGAGTCGATGGTCATTCTGGGTAAGGAGTCTTCATTGGCGCGCGTGAGGGCATTGCGTGGAAAATAATACTGCCGCGCCGATAGTTCAGGGCGTACTCTTCGACATCGATGACACCCTCGTTGATCTCGAAACTGCAATGGGCCGGACCCTGCACCACATTGGGGCTGATACCCTCGCGCACCTCAGCGAGGCGGAGTGGGCCGAGTACAAGCAGCTCTATACACGGGACCCACATGGATATTACGACCAGTTCCTGGCCGGGAAGCTGAGTTTCACGGAACAACGAATCCGTAGAGCTCGGCACGCGCAGGCATCCTTCCTTGCTGAACCGCTGGAGGGCGAAGCAGCGGCGCGTTGGAATCACGCGTATGAGGCCATCCTGCCGCTCCACTTCGAACCGTATGACGACGTGCTTCCCGTCCTTGATGAACTGGACCGCCGCGGAATTCCCTACGGGGCGGTCAGCAATAACGTGCACGACTACCAGAGGGCAAAGCTGGATAAGGCAGGCCTGCAGCGCGTCGCGGCGCTCGTCGGGATTGACACGGTCGGGGTAGCCAAACCCGACCCGGCCATTTACCTGGAAGGCGCACGCCGGCTGGGCACGGATCCGGAGCGGACCCTGTACGTCGGAGATAACCCCGTGCTCGATGCTCAGGGCGCCGAGAGTGCCGGCCTGGTCGGCGTATGGCTGGACCGTAGCGGGGTGCAGGAATCCGGCTTCATCGGCCGTCGAATCACCTCCCTCCGGGACGTTTTGCGAATCGTGCCGGACATCCGGT
>NZ_JAPSHV010000167.1 GCF_031179385.1 Arthrobacter sp.
GCGACATCCAGGCCGATTCTCGTTAGCGTGAAGATATGGCAACTATTGACATCACAGAGGCAACCTTCCCCGAGACTATCGAGTCGAACGACATTGTGTTCGTCGATTTCTGGGCTGAATGGTGCGGCCCGTGCAAGCAGTTTGCTCCCGTGTACGACGCCGTCTCCCAGCAGCACAGCGACGTCACGTTCGCCAAGGTGGACACAGAAGCCGAGCAGTCGCTCGCCGCGGCAGCAGGCATCACCTCTATCCCTACGCTGATGGCATTTCGCGAGAAGGTCCTCGTCTTCTCCCAGCCGGGCGCACTGAACAACAGCCAGTTCAGTGAACTGGTTGACGCCGTCAAGGCACTGGACATGAAGGAAGTCCACGCGCAGGTCGCCGAGCAGCAGGCCAAGGCGCAGGCCCAGGGCACGCAGCCGCAGGCATAACAAGCTTCACGACAAAGGCTCCGGCTCTCATCGACATCGGGAGCCGGAGCCTTTGTGCCTTTCGGACGCGAGCACAATCGTGCAGGTTCCAGTGCAGTCAGGGGTGGACGGCGGAGCAGAACCACGGAAGCAGGGGTAGCTGAAGGGCCCGGCCGGCCAGAAGGTGCAGGATTGCGTCCGCGTCCGAACAGAACCTACCGCCGCCGGTGGTCCTCCGGCGAGAGCCGCGGACCGTAGGCCTGCTTCCGGAAACCGCTTGCGTAGAGCATCCGGACGACCCGTTGGCGCTGCCCTGTCCAGGGTTTGAGCAATTCGATCATCCCGGCGTCATCGGTGCGCTCACCGGTGAGCGCCGCTCCCACGAACGCCGCAAGGTGAAAATCCCCGACCGAGATCGAGTCGGGGGATCCGTGCGTCCGCTGCAACACTTCGGCCGTGGTCCACACCCCGATCCCCGGAATCGAGCACAAGCCGGCGGATACTCCGGCAGCATCCAGCGACGCCAACCGCTCCAGCCCGGACGCGACGCCGGCGGCCCGCAAGGCTGCAGCCGACCGTTTGGAATCGACCCCGGCCTTATGCCACTCCCACGACGGAACCCGCCGCCACTGCGCCGCCGTCGGAGGCAGCCGCAGTTCCCGGGGGGCACCCGGAGCAGACGGTGCAGGATCGCCGAATCGGGTCACCAGGTACCGCCACGCACGCTTTGCCTCGAGCCCCGTCACCTTCTGCTCCAGGATCACGCGCACGACGGCGTCGAGCATCCTCCCGGTTGCCGGTAACCGGACACCGGGCTGCAGATAGCGGCCCTTCCGCGCCAACTCAGGCAAACCGGCTGAAAACCCGGGAGAATCGAACAAGCTCCAATCATCGTGGAGTCCGATCAGCCGGGGGACTGAATCAAGCGCAAGGGCGGCACCGGGACCCCAGGCGGTCGCATAAATGGAAGCAGAGCGCAGCCCGCCTCGCTGGCTGAGGCGGAGGGTGGCAGCGCCGTCGTCGTTCCGGAAAGCAAGCCAGACCGCTCCATCCCGGAAGATGAGCGTGGGATCGCCCGGGCCGCACTGCAGCGGGCCCACCGAGGCCAGCAATGAGTAGGCGCCCTCCGGCTCCAGAACTGCCGACAGAGCGGCCGGAGCGGAAGCGGTGAGGGTCATGCCGTTAATGCTCGCACGTACCCCCGACAGTTCGCCCGTCCGGGACTGTCACACTCGCGCGGTACCTTGTTAACCATGAAGTTTGCCAACTCCGTCGTGGATCTGATCGGTAACACCCCACTCATCAAGCTCAACAAGGTGACCGAGGGGATAGCCGCAACGGTTCTGGTGAAGGTGGAGTACATCAACCCCGGCGGTTCGGTGAAGGACCGCATCGCGGTGAAGATCATCGACGCGGCAGAGCGGGAGGGCAAGCTCAAGCCCGGCGGCACCATCATCGAGCCCACGTCCGGGAACACCGGCGTCGGGCTTGCTCTGGTTGCCCAGCAGCGCGGGTACAAGTGCATTTTCGTGGTCCCCGACAAGGTGGGCGTGGACAAACGGAATGTCCTTGCCGCCTATGGTGCCGAGGTCGTGGTCACTCCAACGGCTGTGGCGCCGGACAGTCCGCAGTCGTACTACGGCGTCTCGGACCGGCTCACCCGCGAGATCCCGGGAGCGTTCAAGCCTGACCAGTTCTCCAACCCCAACGGCCCACTCAGCCACTATGAGAGCACCGGGCCGGAAATCTGGCGGGACACCGACGGGCGGCTCACCCACTTCGTGGCCGGCGTCGGCACCGGCGGCACCATCAGCGGCACAGGCCGCTACCTCAAAGACATCTCCAAGGACCGGGAGTCGGGACCGGTGCGCATCATCGGTGCTGATCCGGAGGGCTCGGTCTATTCCGGAGGCACCGGTCGTCCCTACTTCGTCGAGGGCGTCGGTGAAGACATGTGGCCGGATGCCTATGACTCCTCGGTTCCGGACCAGATCATTCCAGTGAACGACGCCGAAAGCTTCGCCATGACGCGCAGGCTCGCCCGTGAGGAGGGACTCCTGGTGGGCGGCTCGTCGGGCATGGCGGTCGTGGCCGCGCTGCGGGCGGCCAAGGACCTCACAGCGGATGATGTCGTCGTCGTCCTCCTGCCCGACAGCGGCCGCGGTTATCTGGGCAAGATCTTCAACGACGACTGGATGAAGTCCTACGGCTTCATGGACAGCGGCGACGAGGCAACGGTCGGCGAAGTCCTCCGGTCGAAGAATGGCGCTCTCCCGGACCTGGTGCACACCCACCCCAACGAGACCGTTCGCGACGTCATCCAGATCATGAACGAGTACGGAGTCTCCAACATCCCGGTCCTGTCCCAGGAGCCGCCCGTGGTCATGGGTGAGGTCCTCGGATCGGTTGACGAGCGGCTCCTGACCGAGAAGATCTTCCACGGCACGGCCAAGCTCACCGACAAAATCTCCCAGCACATGGGGGAGAGAATGCAGATCATCGGATCGCTGGAGTCGGTGACCACGGCGCGTGAACGACTGCAGGAAAGCGACACGCTGATGGTGACGTTCGTCGGGGCGCCCGTGGGAATACTTACGCGCCACGACCTGCTGACGTACTTGAGCAGCTAAAACCCCCTTACGTTTGGAGAGCATCCAGTGACTTCAGGAAACGGCTTCAACACACGCGCTGTCCATGCCGGGCAGACGCCGGATCCAACCACAGGTGCGGTCATTCCCCCGCTGTACCAGACCACCACCTTCGCCCAGGACGGCATCGGCAAGCTGCGCAACGGGTATGAGTATGGTCGCGGCACCAACCCGACCCGCGACTCGCTGCAGGCTCAGCTCGCCGCCCTGGAGGGAGCCGCGCACGCGTTCAGCTTCTCGTCCGGGCTTGCGGCGGAAGACGCCCTGATCCGCGCTGCGCTCCGTCCCGGCGATCACATCGTGCTCGGCAATGATGCATACGGCGGCACCTACCGTCTCATCGACCGAATCCTGTCGGAGTGGGGGATCACCAACTCGGCAGTCGACATGTCGGACCTCGACGCCGTTGAGCAGGCGGTCGCTTCCGGAAACACCCGCATGGTCTGGGTTGAGACGCCGTCCAACCCGATGATGAAGATCACGGACATCGCAGCTATCGCCTCCGTCGCGAAGAACGCGGGAGCACTGCTGGTCGTCGACAACACCTTTGCCTCTCCCTACCTGCAGCAGCCCCTCTCCTTCGGCGCTGACGTTGTGGTGCACTCCACCACCAAGTACATCGGGGGCCACTCCGATGCCAGTGGCGGCGCCGTCGTACTGAATGATGGGGAGTTGGCCGAGAAGGTGGGCTTCGTGCAGTTCGCGGTCGGCGCGGTTTCCGCGCCCATGGAAGCGTGGCTCACCACGCGCGGGCTGAAGACCCTCGGGGTCCGCATGGACCGGCACAGCTCCAACGCCCTCGCGATCGCGGAGTGGCTCTCCGGCCGTGCGGAAGTGGAGCGGGTCTACTACCCGGGTCTGCCGGACCACCCGGGGCACGACCTCGCTGCCCGTCAGATGCGGAACTTCGGCGGAATGATCTCGGTGTCGTTCAAGGGTGGTGAACAAGCTGCGCGCACTGTCGCGGAATCCACCGAACTGTTCACGCTTGCGGAGTCCCTCGGCGGGATTGAGTCCCTGATGAACTACCCGTCGGAAATGACTCACGCCTCGGTGAAGGGGACGGAGCTCGCCGTACCGGAAAACCTCGTGCGCCTCTCCGTGGGTATCGAGGACGTCGAAGACCTTATCGCGGACCTCGAGAAAGCGTTCACGAACCTCTAACGGGAACCTCCGGCAGCGAACCTCTCAACAAGAGTCGCGGTTGTCGGCATACTGAGTCGCATGGACACACAGGTTGATCTTGGTCCGGCAGCGGCGCATCTGGCTGCTCTGGTGAAGGGCGTCGCTGATGAGCAGCTCGCACTGCCGACTCCGTGCCGGGAGTACCCCGTTGAGGTCCTGTTGCAGCACATCGACGGGCTGTCACT
>NZ_JAPSHV010000168.1 GCF_031179385.1 Arthrobacter sp.
CGGGTGGCTATCTGGCTGTCGTACTCTTCGACGGGTCGACGGAACAAGCTGTCCAGGACGCGTTCGAGGTCAGCCGCGAAGCGCTGCAGGATTGTGCCGTGGTGACTGCGACCATTCAGGGCAACACCATCACGTCGACCACAGAGGAGCTCCCACTGGATCCCATCGGCGAGGAGTCTTTTGCGGTCCGGATGACGCAAGAGGTCGGGTCGGAGCAGGTCTTCCACACCCTCTCAGTCACCGCCCGCGGCAATGGAGTAGTGGCGAACGTGCAGGCGATGAGCCCCAGCGAGCTGGATGCCGCCGCACAGGATAAGTTGGCTGACCTCGCGGCGCAGCTGCTCGAGCCGGCCGTCCTCTAGGCGTCCCTAGCGCGGCGCCCTCGCCGAATGCGGTGCAATGGTGATCGAGGTGACCTCCCTCAGCGTCGGAGCACCGTGGTTTCCTTCGCTGACGACGCCGGTGTCCCACCGCAGCTTCAGCCCCTCCTCGGCTACCTCCAGGCTTGCGAGGTTGTTGTCGAACCACGGGCTCTTCAGGGTGGACCAGTGGAACGGAGGGCGCGGCACGAAGCGAGCCAGTACACCTCCGAGCGGGCCGGCCACCCGGGTGGACAGCAGTGCCGCCACCCAGCGCAATGCAGGCCGCAAGGGGTTGCGGATCGGAGAGCAGACGGCCTGCAGCACCCGCGACTGCATCGGGTGGTCCACTTCCTCGATGTAGGAGAAGTGAACGTCACCGGACAGGAATGTCACCGTCTCGGGGGCCGCGCCACGTCTGCCTTCGGCGACCTCCGTTGTCATCTCCGCGACAGCCCGGAAACTCTCGGGGAATGCCGCCCAGTGCTCAAGGTCGATTGATTGCCGGATCCATTCGCCGAGGGTGGCGAGACGTTCGCCCCACCGTCCGTCGGCCAGCACGGCGTTCCAGTCCTCGATGTGGTGAAGACCCCGCGGAAGCAGGAACGGCAGCGAGGTGGCCACGAGCAGGTGCCGCCGGTCGCCCTGCATCCGCTCATCAAGCCACTGCAATTCCTTGGGGTCGAGCATGGACCGTTTGCCCGGTTCAAGGACGCGTGCCGCGCGCGAGTCGAGGACGATCAGCCGCGTATCACCGAAGTCGCGGCAGAAACTCCAGCGATAGCGTTCCGGATCCCGATCCGCTTCCTCCACGACGGCCTCGACCATCGGCCCCAGCTCAAGTTCGCCCGGACCCTGATGCTGCTGGATGGTTTGCCATACCTCATCGGCAGCACGTTCATCCGGCGAGAGGTTGCCCAGGTGCTGGTAGACCCAGTAGGACGCCAGCCCGGAGACGATCCGGTCGCGCCACCACGGGAGGGTTGCGACCTTCTTCTTCCAAAGCAGCGACGAGTTCCAGTCGTCGCGGATGTCATGGTCATCGAAGATCATGGCGCTCGGAAGAGTTGAAAGCAGCCACCGGATCGCCGGGTTCGACCAGGCGAGCCGGTAGATCTGGGTGTACTCCTCATAGTTGCGAAGCTCGGCGTCGAGCTTGGTGTTGATGCCGCGGTCCTCACGGATGAGTTCGCGCATTTCATAGCTCGGGATGTCCGCATACACCTGGTCGCCCAGGAACGCGATGAGATCAGGCCGCACTTCTTCTTCCCGCACAGCAAGGTCCAGGGCGAAGGCGAGCAGGGAGTCCACCCCGTGGGTCTTGTGGGCAGCGAGGTCGTTCGCTTCGCTTGTCCGGCAGGAGCCATACGACAGGCGGAACGGACGCTCCGGGTCCAGGGTGCGGATCGTCGGCGGCGGAAAGGGCGATCCCTCCTCAGGCCAGACTCGATGCCCGTCGATCTCCACCGTATAGGGTGAGCTCGATCCCGGGTCCAGGCGGTCCACTTCGACCAGGGCGTAATGGTGCCCGTTCACGGCGAAGGTTCCCGCCTCCCACGAGTTCCCGGCAGCGTTGACTCGAACGCACGCAGTGGAGCGCGTTTCGACCCATACGCTCGCGGTTGTTTCGTCGACGTACCGGAGCATCGGGCCGAGTATCAAGGGAGAGTCCATTCCTCCTTTCTACCCGTGCGGACGCGCCTCCGCTATCGGCACCGTCGGCTCAGCCGACGTAGTCCTCCCACAGGCGGTCGACGTCGTCGTGCTCGGTTGCCGCTCCGCGCAGCAGGAGCCTTCCCGTCGATTCCAGGTGATGGCGCATGGCGTCGGCTGCGGCGGCGGGGTCGCCATGCTCGACGGCGGTGAGAATCGGCAGGTGCTCAGCGTAGACATCATCGAGGGAGCGCGCTGTGCGGATGGTGGACATGCCCACCAGGCGGGTAGCGTCACGCAGGTTGTCGATGATGCGGATGGCGTGGGTGTTGCCGGCGAGATTGAGCAGGACGGAGTGGAGCCGTTGGTCGTGGAGGAGGAAGTCGCCTTCGTTGCCGGTACGTACAGCCTGCTGCATGGACTCGCGTTCCGCTTCGAGGGCTGCGCGGTCGGCAGGGCCGGCACGCCGGGCGGCCCGCGCAGCGGCCGGCACTTCGAGTGCGAGCCGCACGGCCATGATCTCGGCGAGCTCACGTGCGCCGGGCAGCACCACCCGGAAGCCGCGGTTCTTCTCGATGCTCACCATTCCGGTCTCGGCCAGCCGCAGCAATGCCTCGCGCACCGGGCTGCGGGACACCCCAAGCCGGTCCGCCAACTGGTACACCGAGTACAGCTCACCGGGCACGAATGAACCATTCCGGATGCCGTCCCGGACCGCTTCAATGGTGCGCTCGGTGAGCGACGGCGGTCTCGGCGTCTGAACAGATGGCATGCGTCCAGAGTAGTCGCGTGAGAAAAGTACCCAGAGCAGCACGGCGTAGTAACATGTTACCCATGGCGACGACGCTCTCAGCTCCCCGGTCCCTGGTTTCGGAACTCCAATCGCGTGGAGTGGGCGATGCCCGGGCGGACGCGACGTCGCGCGCGGTCTACTCCAGCGATGCTTCGTTGTACCGGATCCAGCCGGCCGCAGTCGTTTTTCCGCGCCATCTCGACGAAGTGTTCTCCACACTCGAGGTGTGCCGCGAGCGGGGGATCCCGTTCACCTCACGTGGAGCCGGGACATCTCTCGCGGGAAACGCGATCGGCCGTGGCGTGGTCATCGACTTCAGCCGTCACCTTAACCGGGTCCTGAAGTTCGACGCCGAGAGCGGTACCGCGGTCGTGGAACCGGGTGCCATTCACGCCACACTGCAGAAAGTCGCGCTCGCCAACGGGCTGCGCTTCGGACCTGACCCGTCGACGCACACGCGCTGCACCGTAGGCGGGATGATCGGTAACAACGCGTGCGGATCACGCGCCCTCGCTTACGGCCGGACGGCCGACAACGTGACCCACCTCGACGTGCTGACGGGTTCCGGCACGCGGCTGAAGCTGGGAGCAGGGGAGACGCCGTCGTCGGCGGAGACCGATGCCCTCCGCTCACTGGTGAGCGCGAACCTCGGGACCATCCGCACCGAACTGGGGCGGTTTGGGCGTCAGGTGTCCGGGTATTCGCTCGAGCACCTCCTGCCGGAGCGGGGGTTTGACCTGCGGAGGATGCTCGTGGGCAGCGAGGGGACCCTCGCCGTCGTGCTCGAAGCCGGCGTGCGGCTGGTGAAGGACGCGCCCCATAAAACCATGGTGGTGCTGGGATTCCGGAACATCGGGGACGCCGGTGACGCCGTGACTGCGGTCCTTCCGTTCAAACCCACGGCGTGTGAGGGGCTCGATTCGCGCATCGTCGAGGTGGTGCGCACACGCAAGGGTCCGCGGGCGGTGCCTGAACTGCCCGGTGGGGCGGCCTGGCTGTTCGTCGAGATCTCGGGTGACGATGCCCTGGAGGTGGCGGACAGGGCGGCTGCGGTGAGCCGCATCGAAGCAGCCCGACACGCCCGCATCATCACCGACCCGCTTCAGGCCGCGGCGTTGTGGCGCATCCGCGAGGACGGCGGAGGACTTGCGGGCCGGTCACCTGCCGGAGCACCTGCGCACGCCGGGTGGGAGGACGCGGCTGTCCCGCCGGAACGGTTAGGCGACTACCTCCGTGAATTCGACGAACTCCTGCTCACGCATAACCTCACAGGCTTCCCCTTCGGTCACTTCGGCGACGGCTGCGTGCACGTGCGCCTGGACTTCCCCTTCCAGCGCGACGACGGCGCCGCCGCCTTCCGCGCTTTCCTCACCGATGCGGCCCGGCTGGTCGCATCCTATGGTGGGTCCCTCTCGGGCGAACACGGCGACGGACGGGCGCGCAGCGAACTCCTGCGGTACATGTATACGCCGGACGCGTTGTCGCTGTTCGGCAAGGTGAAAGGCATCTTCGACCCGGACAACATCCTCAACCCTGGTGTCCTGATCGATCCCGAGCCGCTGGACGCCAACCTCCGGGTCGC
>NZ_JAPSHV010000169.1 GCF_031179385.1 Arthrobacter sp.
GCTGATCTGCTCGCAGGCGTTCTTGATTGCGCCGCCATTGAGGTCCGCACCGGAGCTCGCCGCGGTGGCCGAGGTGTTGGGAACCTTGTCCGTCCGCGTCGGCGCCAGCCGCACGGAGGACAGCGGGATACCAAGAGCCGTGGCCGCGACCTGCCGCATCTTGGTGTGCAGTCCCTGGCCCATCTCGGTGCCGCCGTGGTTGATGAGCACCGAGCCGTCCTTGTAGACGTGCACGAGCGCACCGGCCTGGTTGAACGCGGTCAGGTTAAAGGAGATGCCGAACTTGACCGGCGTCATGCCGATCGCCCGCTTGGTGTTCGGGTGCGAGGCGTTGAACTCCGCGACCTCCTGCCGGCGCCGGGCGATGTCGGATCGGTCCTCCAGCGACTGCCAGACTGCCTGGAGCCGCTCGGCGTGGCGCACCGGCTGCCCGTACGGTGTGCTCTGCCCGGGCTCGTAGAAATTACGACGGCGGAGCTCGCTTGGATCGAGCCCCAACAGCGGTGCGCACCGGCCCATCAGGTCCTCGATGATGAGCATGCCCTGTGGCCCGCCGAAGCCGCGGAATGCCGTCTGCGACGTCTTGTTGGTCTTGGCGATCCGACCGTGCACCTCAATGTTCGGGATGAAGTACGCATTGTCGATGTGGCACAGTGCCCGGGCGAGGACCGGCTCCGAGAGGTCCAGGCTCCAGCCGCCGTCGCTCGTGAGGGTGGCCTTCAGAGCGAGGAGGCGGCCGTCGTCGTCGAACCCTACGTCCCAGCGCGCGTGGAACGGGTGCCGCTTACCGGACATCGTGATGTCCTGGGTGCGGTTGAGGCGCAACCGGACCGGGCGCCCGGTGAGCGTGGCACCGAGGGCCGCGATGGCCGCGAAGCCGTGCGGCTGCATCTCCTTACCGCCGAACCCGCCGCCCATCCGCAGGCACTGCACCGTGACGTCGTGGTTGGACAGGTTCAGGACGTGCGCCACGATCTCCTGCGTCTCCGACGGATGCTGCGTGCTGCACTGGACGAACACCTGCCCGGCTTCGTCGATGTACGCGAAGGAGGCGTGCGTCTCGAGGTAGAAGTGCTCCTGGCCGCTGAACTGGAATTCACCGGTGAACCGATGGGCCGCGTTTTCAAGCGCCTTATCCGGCTCACCGCGCGCAACGGTCGGCCGGTTCCCCTGGAAGCTCTCGGCTTCGATGGCTTCCTCAAGAGTGATCAGGGACGGCAGCGGCTCGTAGTCGACCTCGACTGCTTCCGCGCCGAGGCGGGCGGCTTCCAGCGACTCGCCCAACACCCAGCACACAGCATGCCCGTAGAACATGACCTCATTCGGGAAGAGGGGTTCGTCGTGCTTGATGCCGGCGTCGTTGATGCCCGGAACGTCCGACGCCGTCAGCACCCTCACCACACCAGGCACCGCAAGTGCCGGTTCGGTGCGCATGCCGGTGATCCGGGCGTGCGCATGGGGCGCCTGGACCGGCCAGGCATGCAGGGCGTTGGAGCTGCGGACCACGAGGTCGTCGGTGTAGAGCGCTGTTCCGGTCACATGCGCTGCGGCGCTTTCGTGGGATACGGGAACACCGACCACTGGATTTACGGGACGATCTGCCAGGGACTTCACTGGGCCACCTCCACAGCTGGTGCGTTTTCGGCGTGGAACTTCAGCAGTGCCTGTCTCAGCATCGCCGAACGGTAGAGCGAACTGGCCCGCATGTCATCGATCGGGGTTCCCTCCCCCGCCATCACGACGGCGGCCGCCGCCACTGAGTCGGACGTCCAGGGCTGCCCCACCAGTGCCTCTTCCGTGGCCAGCGCGCGAATAGGCGTGGCCGCCACGCCGCCGAGTCCAATGCGGATGGAGCTTACGACGCCGTCGCTGAGCTGGAGCGCGATGGCCACGGACACGCTGGAGATGTCGTCAAACCGCCGTTTGGCGATCTTGTAGAACGCGGTGCTCTCGGCGAGCGGGAGCGGGATACGGATGGCCCGGAGCATCTCGTGGGGCTTGCGGACGCTCTGACGGTAGCCGGTGTAGTACTCGGCCAGTGGGACTTCGCGGTCGCCGTCAGTGGAGGAGAGGACAACCCTCGCATCGAGCGCCAGGAAGACCGGCGCGGAATCACCGATGGGTGATCCGGTCGAGAGGTTTCCACCGAATGTTGCGGCATTGCGGATCAGGCGCGAGGCGAACTGCGGGAAGAGATGACCCAGCAGCGGAACCCTTCCATCGAGGGCCCGCTCCACCTCGGACAGTGTCAGGGCGGCACCGATTTCGATGGAGTCGGCGCTAAACGTGAGCGCACGGAGCTCCTCGAGACGGTCGATTGCCAGCACCAGCGGCGGACGTGAGTGGCGGAGATTAACTTCAACACCGAGGTCCGTGGCACCGGCAACCAGCTTCACATCCGAGCCACTCCGGAGTGTCTGCAGTACCTCGTCGAGCGACTGCGGCCGGATGAACTCCGCATCTCCGCTCACGCGGGTATGCCGGGCGGCGGGCGCGGGCCGGTTCTGCCGTTCAAGGAGCGGATCTGCGTCCGAAGGAATGTCGAGCGCGTAGGCCGCGTCGCGGATCGGCCGGTAGCCGGTGCAGCGGCACAGGTTGCCACTGAGTGCGTGCAAGTCGAATCCGTTGGGACCGCACTCGTGATCGGTTGCGTGTTCCTCACCGACGACGGCGGTGCCCGTCTCCTTGTCTTCCTGCGCTGGCGAGCGCTCGGGCCGGTAGTACTCGGCCGCCATCGAGCAGATGAATCCTGGCGTGCAATAGCCGCACTGTGAACCGCCGCGGTCCGCCATCTCGCGCTGAACAGGGTGAAGATCCTCGGGTGTGCAGGCGTCAGAGACGTTGCCGAGGCCCTCGGCAGTGATGATCTCCTGCCCGTCGAAGGCGAGAGCCGGTGGAAGGCACGCGTTGACCGAGGTCCAGCGGCTGCGGTCTGCTCCATCGGGGCGGGCGACGAGGACCGCGCAGGCGCCGCACTCGCCCTCCGCGCAACCTTCCTTGGAGCCGGTAAGCCCCTCATCCCGCAACCAGTCGAGTAATCGAGTGTGGGGATTTGTTCCGTTGCAGTCCCGGACTTTGCCGTTGACGGTTACCTTGATTCCGTCCATCATTCACGCTCCCGTACGAACCGGACCGACGCGCCAACCGAACTTCTGGACATCCCGGGCCGCGTGGAAGGCCTGTGCCAGAGTGTTCGTTACGTAGTTTCGGTGTGATCTAGCGTACACCCATTGCACGGAAATTTGTTTCCACGATGCGGATTATTCTGTTTGCCACCCGCGCCGTCCACCGCCGGGAGTAGCGTAATCACGTGAGCTTCAAGGTCCTTCCCGCTTCAGCAGCCCGTTTCGACGACGTCGCGACGATGCTGGGGCCCAAAAACCCGTCGTCCTCCGTGTGCTGGTGTCTCAGCCATCGCCTCGACTCGAAGACCAACCGCGCCCTGGTGGGGCCTGCACGAGGCGAGTACGTGCGAGCACTGTGCGATCGGGAGGTCGCGCCCGGTGTGCTCGCCTACGACGACGGCGGCGACGTCGTCGGATGGGCAGCTGCGGCACCGCGGTCGGAATTGCCGTTCGCCCGATCCACGAAGATTCCGCATGTCGACGACCTGCCGGTCTGGTCGGTCTGGTGCATCCGGGTCCGTCCAGGTCACCGTGGGATGGGGATCGCCCATGCCCTGCTGCATGGCGCCGTGGAGTACGTCCGATCGAAGGGAGCACCTGCAGTAGAGGGTTACCCTGTAGACAACAATGGCGAAAAAGTAGACCTCACGATGGCCTACGTGGGTACCCGCTCACTGTTCGAGAAGGCAGGCTTCACCCTCGCCGCTCAGACGCAGGCCGTCTCAGGCGGGTTTCCTCGAGTGGTGATGCGCCTGGACCTTCGATGACACTTGGTACAACGCCTTGCCGCAACCCCCAGAACTACCTCCAAAGGCAATAACTATGGAACTGCATGACCTTCTCAACGCGCTGAACCGCGGCGAAACCATCACCGGAAACTCACCGTTCCATGAGGTCATGCACCGGACCAGTCAGGACGCATTGCGCATCACCGCAGAACTCAACGGGAGCTATCACGAACCGGCGCGCGTACGCGAATTATTGTCTCAACTGACTGGCAGACCCATTGCCGATTCGACGACGGTCTTCCCGCCCTTCTATTCCGATTTCGGCAAGAACATCACGCTCGGCGAGCGAGTCTTCATCAACTCGGGGTGCAAATTCCAGGACCAGGGAGGGGTAGTCATCGGCGATGACTGCCTCATCGGACACAACACGGTAATCGCAACCCTGAACCATGACCTCGCGCCCAGCCGGCGGGCGGACATGCACCCGGCTCCCGTCGTCATTGGCCGGAACGTCTGGATCGGATCCAA
>NZ_JAPSHV010000170.1 GCF_031179385.1 Arthrobacter sp.
GCGGATTTGCCGGCGGTCTGATGGCAGGGCTTGCGCTGACCATTCGATATCTCGCGGGCGGCCGGTTCGAACTCGCCGAAGCTACCCCCGTCAGCGCGGGATTGCTCCTTGGCGGCGGTCTTGCCACTGCCGCGCTCACCGCCATAGTTCCCGTGTTCCTCGGGGGCGAGGTGTTCCAAAGCGCAATCATCGAAACCACCTGGCCGGTCTTCGGCCACATCAAGTTCGTCACGTCCACGATCTTCGACATCGGCGTGTACATGGTGGTGGTGGGGCTGGTGCTCGACGTGCTCCGCAGCCTCGGCTCCGAGATTGACGAGCGCAGTGAAGGCGCAACCGCCACCATGGACGCCGGTTCTCCAAAACCGGAAGAAGCCCCGGAGCCGGAAGAGAAGGTGGCCCAGTGAGCGTCAACGTCACATTGCTCGTCATCATGGGCGCGCTCTTCGCGGCGGGGATCTACCTGCTCCTGGAGCGTAGCCTGACAAGGGTCCTGCTCGGTCTGATCATGCTCGCCAATGGCGCCAACATGCTGCTGCTTGCGGGGGGCGGCGCCGCGGGCCGGGCCCCCTTGTACTCGTCCGGAATCGCCCCGGAGGACTACAGCGACCCGCTCCCACAGGCGTTGATTCTCACCTCGATTGTCATCTCGTTCGCCGTGACGGCCTTCATGCTGGGAATTATCTACCGTTCGTGGATCCTCGGCCGCCAGGACGAGGTCCAGGATGACATCGAAGACCGGCGGGTGGCGTCTCAGAGCAGCTTCGATGCCGAGGACGACGCCGAAATTCCCATCGAGACCACAGAATTCACCCCTATCGAAGAGGCCGAAGAAGCGCCGGGCAACCAGCGGGCGGGAATCGGCAGCAGAGCGAGCAACCCACGAACGGAGGAGCGATGAACATAGCGAACCTCGCGCCTCTGGCAGTCGTGCTGCCGTTCCTGGGCGCAGCTCTTGCCTTCCTTTTGATCCGGCATTCCAGGTCCCAGCGTGCCGTGAGCATTACGACGCTCTGCGTAACCCTGATGATCGAGATCTTCCTCCTGCTCGACGCCAGCGGAAAGGGCACAACGGCCGTCTTCATCGGCAACTGGGCGGCTCCCTTCGGCATCACGATGGTGGTGGACCAGTTCTCCGCGCTGATGCTGGTGGTCTCCTCGGCCGTAAGCCTCGCGGTCCTGATCTACGCCACAGGACAGGGGATGACCGACGGTGACGAGGACGGGCCCATCTCGATCTTCCACCCGACGTACCTGATTCTGGTCGCCGGAGTGTCCAACGCATTCCTTGCCGGAGACCTCTTCAACCTGTACGTGGGGTTCGAGATTCTCCTCACCGCAAGTTATGTGCTCATGACCCTGGGCGGCACCACACCGCGCATCCGTGCAGGGGTGACCTACGTCGTCGTCAGTGTGGTTTCCTCGGTTCTGTTCCTCATCAGCATCGGTATGATCTATGCCGCAACCGGCACCATCAACATGGCGGATCTGGCCCTCAAACTCGCGGATCTCGACCCCGCGACGCAGATGATCCTTCACCTGATGCTGCTGGTGGCATTCGGCATCAAGGCTGCGGTTTTCCCGCTGTCCTTCTGGCTGCCCGACTCCTACCCGACCGCCCCTGCTCCGGTGACCGCCGTGTTCGCCGGCCTGCTGACCAAGGTCGGCGTTTATGCAATGGTGCGGACTGAGACTTTGCTGTTCCCCGGCGACCGCATCAACACGCTGCTGATGATCGTCGCCATGCTCACCATGATCGTGGGCATACTCGGCGCGCTCGCGCAGTCGGACATCAAACGTATGCTCTCCTTCACGCTCGTCAGCCATATCGGGTACATGGTGTTCGGGCTCGCAATCTCCACTGTGATCGGCCTGGGCGCCGCCGTCTACTACGTTGCCCACCACATCATCGTGCAGACCAGCCTTTTCCTTGTCACGGGTCTCATCGAGCGCCGGGGCGGAACGGCCAATATGGATCGACTCGGCGGACTTGCGAAAATCTCGCCCTTCCTGGCGTTGCTGTTTTTCATTCCGGGCATGAATCTTGCAGGTATCCCGCCGTTCTCGGGCTTCCTCGGGAAGCTGGGACTGCTGCAGGCGGGCGTCGAACTCGGGACACCGCTTGCCTATGTGCTGGTCGGAGCCGGTGTACTGACGAGCCTCATAACGCTGCTTGCGATCGCCCGCGTCTGGAACCGCGCCTTCTGGCGCCGGCCGGAGGACGCAACACACCCGGATCCGATCCTGATGGCAACCTCGACAGACGGCTCGGCGGTGACGACTTCCCGCAGGGTCGCTGGGCACAGCACCGGTAAGTTCGCGGGCAGGAGTGCCGTCAGTTTGCTGCCCAAGACCATGGTCGGCGCCACCACGGGGCTCGTACTGCTGGGCGTCAGCCTCACGGTACTGGGCGGCCCCCTCTTCGAGCTGAGCGACCAGGCAGCGCAGCAGATGTTGGACCGTTCCCCGTATATCGACGCAGTCCTCGGGGAAGGCGCAACCGAAGCGGCAGGAGTCTCACCATGATGACAAGGCAACGTATCCCGTTGCGGGTTGAATTGCCGCTCCTGATCTGGCTGGTGATCGTGTGGGGAGCGCTCTGGCAGGACTTCAGCCTGGGTAACCTGGCGTTCGGCGCCATCATTGCGTTCGCGGTCGCGAACTTCCTTTATCTCCCGCCGGTGGAGCTCAGCGGGCGGTTCAATCTCTTCTACGCCGTTGGGTTCGCCGGCAGGTTCCTCTACCAGCTGCTGCAGGCCAGCGTGCAGGTCTTCTGGTTGGCGCTCGTCCGTGGACCGAAGCTGAAGAACGCCGTGGTGCGGGTGCGACTGCGCAGCCCCTCCGACCTTCTGGTGACGGCGACCGGACATGCTTTGTCGCTGATCCCCGGTTCTCTGGTGGTGGAGGTGGATCGCTCGACGTCCACCCTCTACCTGCATTGCCTCAACGTCGCGACGGATGATGACGCCGAGAAGGTTAGGGAGAATGCCCGGCGCACCGAAGAATGGTTGATCAGGGTTATGGGGTCCCGTGAGGATCTTGCCCTGCTGCGCTCGGAAGCGCCGCATCACCTCGACGGAAGGGCGCACCAGTGAGCATCGTTCTTGGCATCATCGCCGTCATTCTGGGAGTGTCTGCGCTCTTCGCGATCTACCGGGTGGCTCGCGGCCCGTCGATTCTTGACCGCGTGCTCGCCGTGGACGTACTCCTGGCGATCGTGGGAGGAGCACTGGCCGTAGACATGGTCGTCAATGGGCACACGAACACGCTGGTGATCCTCGTGGCGACATCCTTGATCGGTTTCATCGCGTCGGTGACCGTCGCCCGATTCGTCACCGAGAAGAAGTGAGCCGCTGATGGATGCTGCCCTGGATACCCTGACCGCCGTCCTGCTCCTCGGAGGGGCGCTCATGTCGCTGGCTGCCGCCGTCGGGCTTCTGCGGTTCCCGGACCTGCTGAGCCGCATGCACGCGGCAACCAAGCCGCAGGTTCTCGGGCTGCTGCTGTTCCTGTTGGCGATCGCCGTTCAGCAACGTTCGTGGGCGGTTGTGCCCGTACTGATCGTGTGCTGGATTTTCCAGCTCCTCACCGCTCCTGTCTCAGCCCATATGGTGGGCAGGGCGGGCTACCGCACCAAGCACCTCCGTAAGGACCTGCTGAGCATGGACGAGTTGGACGACGTCGTGGAACACGCGGCCACCAAGCGCCGTGAGGCGGGCGACCGCGCGTCCAGGGACTGACCGGAATGACTGTCGCCGGGTGATTGTCAGGTGAGGTCGCGGGTGTTCTCGTAGCGGCGGATTGCCTGCTGGGTGGTGCGGTTGGTGAGCACGCGGATGGTGGTGCTGACGGAACCGGAAATGATCGCGAAGGCCAGCGCCGAACGCAGGCTGTTCTCGAGGCCTTCCTTGTCCTTCGGGGGCTCGTTTCCGGTGACCCGCTTCCAGATGAAGTCCACCAGCTGCGTTCCCACGAGGCCCGCCCCGATGCCCAGTCCAACACCCATCAGTTTGAAGATCGCGTTCATGGTGCCTCCTTCAGTCGGCTTAGTTTTGCTCCCAGCCTAGCGTTATCGGGACCCTCCGGTGGGAGGGCACCGAAGATCACGACGACGACGGTGCCTCCGTTCCCGGGTGTAGAGTTAATCTCGCTCAAAACAACGACAGGGGAGCGCAGCCACGTACGTGGTGGGCGCTGAGAGTGCGGACCACCGCAGACCCTCGAACCTGATCCGGCTAGTACCGGCGAAGGGAGTCGAGTTCTCAGGGCGACCGGCGTCCTGCCGGAAGGCCTTCCCCTCCTGTACCCAGGAGGATTTCACTCATGACTGCTACACACAGTCC
>NZ_JAPSHV010000171.1 GCF_031179385.1 Arthrobacter sp.
GGTTCATGAGCATCCCCGTTATCACTTACGGCGATACGTTTACTGACTTCGTGGGCGGGTTGGAACGACTGCACGGTCCGGTTACTGTCGTGCGCAGATGCGGTGCCCTCGCCGAATTGATTGCCGCATGCCAGACGGGGCTCGCCCGTGCCGCAATCGTTGCCGGCGACACGTCCGAGCTGGGCATCAGCGTTCTGGACCGGCTGCACAGCTCGCAAGTTGCCGTCGTCGTGCTCACCGATGACGAAGGGGAGCGCCGCCGATTCGATGCATTGGGGATTGCCCAAGGTTCCGTCCTGATGGAGCCTTTGGAACTGGCCTGCCTTATCACCGAGGCTGTAGCGACTCTTCCCGAAACGGGCACCCAGATGGCTGGAAGTTATGCCGACCCGGCACATGCGCTGCTACCGGTCGGGATCCCGGACGAACAACCTGCGGAACTGTCAGCCGGCGGTCAGGTGATCGCGGTGTGGGGACCACCGGGTGCGCCTGGCCGAACGACGGTCGCTGTGAATCTGGCGGCGGAGTATGCGGCATCCGGCAAAAAGACACTGCTGATCGACGCCGACACCTACTCCGCGAGCGTAGCGGCGTTCCTCGGCCTGATGGATGAGTCCGCCGCACTGGCCCAAGCGTGCAGGCTGGCAGATCAGGGCATCCTCGATGGACCGGCCCTTGCACGGGTAAGCGTAAAGGTAGCGGTACAAGGCGCTCACCTTCAGGTGTTGACGGGCATCACGAGGGCCGAGCGGTGGCCGGAACTCCGGCCCGGCGCTGTGTCCACCGTAGTGGGGCTGGCGAGATCCCAAGCTGAGTACACCATCATCGATTGCGGTTTTTGCCTCGAGGCTGACGAAGAGCTCAGCTTTGACACGATGGCACCACGGCGAAACGGTGCGACCCTTCGTTGCCTGGAACTGGCCGATACTGTTTTTGCAGTCGGTGCCGCCGACGCCGTTGGGGTTCCCCGGTTGGTCAGGGCACTTGCCGAGATTGAACATGCCGTTCCCAGCGCTGCGCCCCGTGTCGTCCTGAACAAGGTGCGGGCATCATCGATTGGATCGGCACCGGTCGACCAGTTGCGACAATCCTGGGAGCGATTCGGTCCGCTCAAAGAGGTGCACTCTTTCCTGCCAGCCGACTTCGATGTTGCGGACGCAGCATTACTCAGTGGCTCTGTGCTTCTCGAAAGCGCTCCGGATTCTCCGCTGCGCCATGCAATCGCACTGCTCGCTGGCCGCGAACTGCCTGTCCGCGGGAACAGCTCACGCAGGTACAAGCGCCTCAAAGTGTAGTTTTTGTCGGCTGGCGTTAGGCTTGCAGGTGTGGCCGCAATGGGGCGGTCTCGGACCACCTATCGGAGGCGTTTTTCATGTCGTCAGGATCCAGTGCTACGGATCTTTCCACTTCAGGCAAGCACCCGGGGGACTTCCTCGGGAACTACTACGAGCACCTGGCTGCCGAGGATGCTGCAAGCTATAGCGGCGACACTCTGGAAACCCGGGCCATGGCGCATCGGGAGCTCGCCCTTCATCGGCCGAGCGGAGAAGCGGTCATCGGCATACGCAACGAGCGCAATTCCAGCGTCATCATGATTGCGACCGACGACATGCCGTTCCTGGTCGATTCGGTAACTGCGGAAATAGTGCGCCAGGATCTGGCCATACGGATGCTCATGCATCCCACTTTTATTGCCGTACGCGACCGGACCAGCCACGAACTTGTAGAGCTGAAACGCGTACCGGCCCATTTGGGCGCCTCGAGCGGCGACACCGCCGCGCTGCCGAATCTGGCCGAGTTTATCGCGACGGGAGACAAGGCCTCCCACATTGAATCCTGGATTTCAGTAGAGACTGTGCGTATTTCAGACGACGAAAAGGCACAGCAGGTCATTGAGGGCATCCGCAAAGTGCTCGGTGATGTTCGCGTCGCAGTCGAGGACTGGTCTGCGATGCGCAGCCGTGTCAGGCAGATCGCCGCATCGCTGGATTCTGTTGCCGGTGCTGAGGAGATACCGGACCTCAATGAAGCCAAGGAGCTTCTGGAGTGGCTGGACGATGGCAACTTCACCTTCCTGGGCTACCGGGAGTATGACCTTGCCAATCAGGCCGGCGAAGATGTGCTGTTGCTGCGCGAGGGCACGGGGCTCGGCATCATGCGTGAGCTGCCGGAGGACCGGCACGTCCAGCATCTGACAGAGGAGGGACGCGCCCGCGCCCGCGAGAAGCGCGCATTGGTCATTACCAAGGCGAATTCGCGTTCCACCGTGCACCGGGCGGCGTACCTGGACTACATCGGGGTCAAGAGCTTTGACGCGCAAGGCAACGTCAACGGCGAGCGCAGGTTCATCGGTCTCTTTGCCAGCAGCGCCTACAACCGATCAGTACGAAGCGTTCCCATTGTGCGCGAAAAAGTCGACGCAGTCCTCAGGCATTCCGGGTTTGCACCTGACTCGCATTCGGGGAAGGACCTGCTTTCCATACTTGAGTCGTATCCTCGGGATGAGATATTCCAGATGAGCACCCAGGAACTGGCGGACATCGCCATGGGCATCCTGCGGCTTCAGGAACGCCGGCGGACGCGGCTCTTTCTCCGCCAGGACGTCTACGGGAGGTTTGTTTCGGCACTGGTCTACCTGCCCCGCGACCGGTACACCACGGCAGTACGACTGCGGATGCAGGACGAACTGCGCAGAACCTTCGAAGCGAAGGCCATTGACTATGAAGCTCGGATGACGGAATCTTCCTTGGCACGGTTGTTCTTCCGCATCCGGCTCAAGCATGGTTCCGAAGTGCCGCAAATCGATGTTGCAGACCTTGAGAAGCGGCTGGCCGCTGCGGCACGTTCGTGGTCCGAGGGCATTGACCAAATTGTGCGGACGAAATTTGACGGTGAGGAAGCCGAGAAGCTTTCGGCGAAGTGGGCCGAGGCTTTCCCCGCCAGCTACCGTGTTGACTATGAGGTCGAAGATGCGCTTGAGGACATCGCGCGCTTCGAGAGCTACAGCGAAAAGGCCGAAGTCAGTCCGATCATGCACGTTTACATCCCTGCCGACGTGCAGACGAAGGTCGAGGACGCCCGTCTCAAACTCTATTTGCCCGAGCCGCAGTCACTGAGCCAGATTCTGCCCGTCTTTCAAAACCTCGGTCTGGAAGTGCTGGATGAACGGCCATTCGAAATCATCACGGCCGACGGCGAGGATTTCTTCCTTTACGACTTGGGCCTGAGGTATCCGCCCAGAGTAGACCCGCTCGCGACCGGCGGGCTGGTGCAGGACGCCTTTGGCGCCGTCGTGACAGGAAGGAGCGAGTCCGACCGGTTCGACCGGTTGGTCGTGCAGGAGCGGGTGCCCTGGCGAGAGGTCTCGATGCTGCGCAGCTATGCGCGCTATGTACGGCAGCTGGGCTATGCAGGTTCGTATAGTTTTACCGCCGATACGTTGCTTGCAAATCCGGTGGTAGCCCACGCACTGATCACGCTGTTCACTGTCCAGTTTGACCCCGACGTGGACGAGGACTCCCGGGAAGCAGCCCTTGAGCGCGCGCGCATAAGCCTGGCTGACGGGCTCCAGGCGGTTCCGACTCTGGACGCGGACCGAGCGCTCCGGACACTGGCCAACGTTATTGAGGCCACTTTGCGTACCAACTACTTCCAAAACAAGCCCTACTTGAGTTTTAAGCTGCGTCCGGAAGTCATCGAAGGAGCACCGTTCCCGCGGCCGAAATTCGAGATCTGGGTGTACTCACCGCAGGTCGAAGGGGTGCACCTTCGGTTCGGCGAGGTAGCCCGAGGCGGGCTGCGGTGGTCCGATCGCCGGGAGGACTTCCGCACGGAAATACTCGGTCTGGTCAAGGCACAAACGGTCAAGAACGCCGTCATCGTCCCGACCGGTGCCAAGGGCGGCTTCTACGCCAAACAGTTGCCCGACCCGGCGAATGACCGAGCGGCCTGGATGGCAGAGGGCCAGTCGAGCTACCGGACATTCATCCGCGGTCTGCTTGACATCACCGACAACCTTGTCCGAACGCCTGCTGGCCAGCAGGTTGTCGCGCCTGAACGCGTTGTCCGCCTGGACGGCGATGACACATATTTGGTCGTAGCGGCAGACAAGGGCACCGCCAGTTTTTCCGATATCGCCAACGAAATATCGGCAGAGTACGGGCACTGGCTGGGGGACGCATTCGCCTCCGGCGGTTCCGTCGGTTATGACCACAAGGCGATGGGCATTACCGCCCGCGGAGCATGGGAATCGGTTAAGCGCCACTTCAGCGAGCTGGGCATCGATACCCAACAGGAGGACTTTACGGTTGCCGGTGTAGGCG
>NZ_JAPSHV010000172.1 GCF_031179385.1 Arthrobacter sp.
CATGAGCATCCCCGTTATCACTTACGGCGATACGTTTACTGACTTCGTGGGCGGGTTGGAACGACTGCACGGTCCGGTTACTGTCGTGCGCAGATGCGGTGCCCTCGCCGAATTGATTGCCGCCTGCCAGACGGGGCTCGCCCGTGCCGCAATCGTTGCCGGCGACACGTCCGAGCTGGGCATCAGCGTTCTGGACCGGCTGCACAGCTCGCAAGTTGCCGTCGTCGTGCTCACCGATGACGAAGCGGAGCGCCGCCGATTCGATGCGTTGGGGATTGCCCAAGGGCCCGTCCTGATGAAGCCTTCGGAACTGGCCTGCATTATCACCGAGGCTGTAGCGACTCTTCCCGAAACGGGCACCCAGATAGCTGGAAGTTATGCCGACCCGGCACATGCGCTGCTGCCGGTCGGGATCCCGGACGAACAACCTGCGGAACTATCAGCCGGCGGTCAGGTGATCGCGGTGTGGGGACCACCGGGTGCGCCCGGCCGAACGACGGTCGCTGTGAATCTGGCGGCGGAGTATGCGGCATCCGGCAAAAAGACACTGCTGATCGACGCCGACACCTACTCCGCGAGCGTAGCGGCGTTCCTCGGCCTGATGGATGAGTCCGCCGCACTGGCCCAAGCGTGCAGGCTGGCAGATCAGGGCATCCTCGATGGACCGGCCCTTGCACGGGTAAGCGTAAAGGTAGCGGTACAAGGCGCTCACCTTCAGGTGTTGACGGGCATCACGAGGGCCGAGCGGTGGCCGGAACTCCGGCCCGGCGCTGTGTCCACCGTAGTGGGGCTGGCGAGATCCCAAGCGGAGTACACCATCATCGATTGCGGTTTTTGCCTCGAGGCTGACGAAGAGCTCAGCTTTGACACGATGGCACCACGGCGAAACGGTGCAACCCTTCGTTGCCTGGAACTGGCCGATACTGTTTTTGCCGTCGGTGCCGCCGACGCCGTTGGGGTCCCCCGATTGGTCAGGGCACTTGCCGAGATTGAATATGCCGTTCCCAGCGCTGCGCCCCGTGTCGTCCTGAATAAGGTGCGGGCATCATCGATTGGATCGGCACCGGTTGACCAGTTGCGACAATCCTGGGAGCGATTCGGTCCAGGCAAAGAGGTGCACTCTTTCCTGCCAGCCGACTTCGATGTTGCGGACGCAGCACTACTCACTGGCTCTGTGCTTCTCGAAAGCGCTCCGGATTCTCCGCTGCGCCATGCAATCGCACTGCTCGCTGGCCGCGAACTGCCTGTCCGCCGGAACGGCTCGCGCAGGTACAAGCGCCTCAAAGTGTAGTTTTTGTCGGCGGGCGTTAGGCTTGCAGGTGTGGCCGCAATGGGGCGGTCTCGGACCACCTATCGGAGGCGTTTTTCATGTCGTCAGGATCCAGTGCTACGGATCTTTCCACTTCAGGTAAGCACCCGGGGGACTTCCTCGGGAACTACTACGAGCACCTGGCTGCCGAGGATGCTGCAAGCTATAGCGGCGACACTCTGGAAACGCGGGCCATGGCGCATCGGGAGCTCGCCCTTCATCGGCCGAGCGGAGAAGCGGTCATCGGCATACGCAACGAGCGCAATTCCAGCGTCATCATGATTGCGACCGACGACATGCCGTTCCTGGTCGATTCGGTAACTGCGGAAATAGTGCGCCAGGATCTGGCCATACGGATGCTCATGCATCCCACTTTTATTGCCGTACGCGACCGGACCAGCCACGAACTTGTAGAGCTGAAACGCGTACCGGCCCATTTGGGCGCCTCGAGCGGCGACACCGCCGCGCTGCCGAATCTGGCCGAGTTTATCGCGACGGGAGACAAGGCCTCCCACATTGAATCCTGGATTTCAGTAGAGACTGTGCGTATTTCAGACGACGAAAAGGCACAGCAGGTCATTGAGGGCATCCGCAAAGTGCTCGGTGATGTTCGCGTCGCAGTCGAGGACTGGTCTGCGATGCGCAGCCGTGTCAGGCAGATCGCCGCATCGCTGGATTCTGTTGCCGGTGCTGAGGAGATACCGGACCTCAATGAAGCCAAGGAGCTTCTGGAGTGGCTGGACGATGGCAACTTCACCTTCCTGGGCTACCGGGAGTATGACCTTGCCAATCAGGCCGGCGAAGATGTGCTGTTGCTGCGCGAGGGCACGGGGCTCGGCATCATGCGTGAGCTGCCGGAGGACCGGCACGTCCAGCATCTGACAGAGGAGGGACGCGCCCGCGCCCGCGAGAAGCGCGCATTGGTCATTACCAAGGCGAATTCGCGTTCCACCGTGCACCGGGCGGCGTACCTGGACTACATCGGGGTCAAGAGCTTTGACGCGCAAGGCAACGTCAACGGCGAGCGCAGGTTCATCGGTCTCTTTGCCAGCAGCGCCTACAACCGATCAGTACGAAGCGTTCCCATTGTGCGCGAAAAAGTCGACGCAGTCCTCAGGCATTCCGGGTTTGCACCTGACTCGCATTCGGGGAAGGACCTGCTTTCCATACTTGAGTCGTATCCTCGGGATGAGATATTCCAGATGAGCACCCAGGAACTGGCGGACATCGCCATGGGCATCCTGCGGCTTCAGGAACGCCGGCGGACGCGGCTCTTTCTCCGCCAGGACGTCTACGGGAGGTTTGTTTCGGCACTGGTCTACCTGCCCCGCGACCGGTACACCACGGCAGTACGACTGCGGATGCAGGACGAACTGCGCAGAACCTTCGAAGCGAAGGCCATTGACTATGAAGCTCGGATGACGGAATCTTCCTTGGCACGGTTGTTCTTCCGCATTCGGCTCAAGCATGGTTCCGAAGTGCCGCAAATCGATGTTGCAGACCTCGAGAGGCGGCTGGCCGCTGCGGCACGTTCGTGGTCCGAGGGCATTGATCAAATTGTGCGGACAAAATTTGACGGTGAGGAAGCCGAGAAGCTTTCGGCGAAGTGGGCCGAGGCTTTCCCCGCCAGCTACCGTGTCGACTATGAGGTCGAAGATGCGCTTGAAGACATCGCACGCTTCGAGAGCTACAGCGAAAAGGCCGATGTCAGCCCGATCATGCACGTGTACATCCCTGCCGAGGTGCAGACGAAGGTCGAGGACGCCCGCCTCAAACTCTATTTGCCCGAGCCGCAGTCACTGAGCCAGATTCTGCCGGTCTTTCAGAACCTCGGTCTCGAAGTGCTGGATGAACGGCCATTCGAAATCATCACAGCCGACGGCGAGGATTTCTTCCTTTACGACTTGGGCCTGAGGTATCCGCCCGGAGTGGATCCGCTCGCGACCGGCGGGCTGGTGCAGGATGCCTTTGGCGCCGTCGTGACAGGACGGAGCGAGTCCGACCGATTCGACCGGTTGGTCGTGCAGGAGCGGGTGCCCTGGCGAGAGGTCTCGATGCTGCGCAGCTATGCGCGCTATGTACGGCAGCTGGGCTATGCAGGTTCGTATAGTTTTACCGCCGATACATTGCTTGCAAATCCGGTGGTAGCCCACGCACTGATCACGCTGTTCACTGTCCAGTTTGACCCCGACTTGGACGAGGACTCCCGGGAAGCAGCCCTTGAGCGCGCGCGCGTAAGCCTGGCTGACGGGCTCCAGGCGGTTCCGACTCTGGATGCGGACCGAGCGCTCCGGACACTGGCCAACGTTATTGAGGCCACTTTGCGTACCAACTACTTCCAAAACAAGCCCTACTTGAGTTTTAAGCTGCGTCCGGAAGTGATCGAAGGAGCACCGTTCCCGCGGCCGAAATTCGAGATCTGGGTCTACTCACCGCAGGTCGAAGGGGTGCACCTTCGGTTCGGCGAGGTAGCGCGAGGCGGGCTGCGGTGGTCCGATCGCCGGGAGGACTTCCGCACGGAAATACTCGGTCTGGTCAAGGCGCAAACGGTCAAGAACGCCGTCATCGTCCCGACCGGTGCCAAGGGCGGCTTCTACGCCAAACAGTTGCCCGACCCGGCGAATGACCGAGCTGCCTGGATGGCAGAGGGCCAGTCGAGCTACCGGACATTCATCCGCGGTCTGCTTGACATCACCGACAACCTTGTCCGGACGCCTGCTGGCCAGCAGGTTGTCGTGCCTGAACGCGTTGTCCGCCTGGACGGCGATGACACATATTTGGTCGTAGCGGCAGACAAGGGCACCGCCAGCTTTTCCGATATCGCCAACGACATATCGGCAGAGTACGGGCACTGGCTGGGGGACGCATTCGCCTCCGGCGGCTCCGTCGGTTATGACCACAAGGCGATGGGCATTACCGCCCGCGGAGCATGGGAATCGGTTAAGCGCCACTTCAGCGAGCTGGGCATCGATACCCAACAGGAGGACTTTACGGTTGCCGGTGTAGGCG
>NZ_JAPSHV010000173.1 GCF_031179385.1 Arthrobacter sp.
CTGCGGTGGAGGACGTGCAGGTCCTGCAGGACGGATTCACCGGGGTCACGGGCATGCGTGCGCCGGGCCTGGCACTTCCCGGCCGGGTGCGCATCGGGACCTGGCGCGGATCCCGCGGGAACACCTTCGCCGTCGTCCATCAAGGAAGGCCGGCGGTGCAGCTGACGTTGCAGGACCAGAAGTACCGCCGCGTCGTCGTCGAGGTCGAGGACGTCGAGGAAGCAGCGCGGCAGGTGCGGGAAGCCGCCGGCCTGGACGAGAGCATGGTGCCGGTTCTGGAAGACGCCACCTTCCGGTCGGATGGCCTGAACCTCGCCGGGACGTGGACCCTTCCCGCGGCCGGACCGGTTAAGGGCCTCGCCCTGCTGCTGCCCGGATCCGGCGAAGTTGACCGCAACTCGGACCACCGTCGGATGCCGCTGGGCGTCACCCGTGATCTGGCCGAGGCGCTGGCGCTGGAGGGCATCGCTTCTTTCGGCTACGACAAGCGGGGCGTCGGCGCCTCCGAGGGTTCTTTCCTCGCCGCAGGCTTCCAGCATAATTACGACGACGCCGCAGCGGCCTTCGAGATGGTCGCCCGGCGCTCGCCGGAGCTGCCGGTCTTCGTGGTGGGCCACAGCGAAGGTGCTTTCCACGCCACCACGTTGGCCGCACGCAAGCGGGGGCGGGTGGCCGGCGTCGTCCTGCTGTCAGCCTCGGCCCACAGCGGCCAGGAAACCTCGCAGTGGCAGACCGGACAGATCGCCGGGGCGCTGCCTGCGTTCCCGCGGGTGGTGCTGAAGCTGCTGCGCACGGATCTGGTCGAGCAGCAGCGGAAGTCCATGGTGAAGCTTCACGCCTCGGACCAGGATGTGATGCGGATGCAGGGCCGGCGGATCAATGCCCGCTGGATGCGCGAGTTCCTCCAGTTCGATCCGCTGCCTTTCCTGGAGCGGCTGGACATGCCGGTGCTGGCCATCAGCGGCGCCAAGGACCTGCAGGTCAACCCCGCCGACCTGGTAATCATCGCCCGCACGGTGCAGGGACCGGTCGAGACCAAGTGCATTCCGGACATGACCCACCTGCTCCGCCGCGATCCGCGGACGCCGATGCTCAGCGACTACAAGCGGCAGATCCGGGAGCGCACCGACGCCGAGCTGCTGGAAACGGTGGCAGGCTGGATGGGGTCCAGGGTGTTGGCCACGCGCCCGCCCGTGGCCTGATGCTGGACTCGGCCTCGACCCCGCACCGGACTATCGCTGAGCCGCGGATCGGCGGGACGTCCAGCCCTGCTGATGCAGGCGTTCGAATCCGTCCAGCAGCAGATCCAGCGCAAACTCGAACTCGAACTGGTCATCGCAGCCCTGGCCGACGACGGACTCGCCGTCGTGGTCCGCCCTCATGGCGATCTCCATGACATGCGGGTACCTCTCGGCCATCGCGCGGAGTATCTCCGGCGGCACTTCCGCAGGCGCGCTCGCAGGATCGTCGTCGAACACTTCCTGGGTGAAGCCCCACATCCGGCTGCCCAGCGCATGCATCACATGATGGGTCAGATCCACTGAGAAGCCGCCGGACCGGAACATCCCGATCATCGAGTCCATATACTCCAGCACCACGGGCGACTTGCTGGTCCGCGACTCGATCACCCGGCGGGCCCACGGATGCCGGAGGAGGATCTGCCGCGCGGCGAGGACCCGCTGCCGCACCGCGCTCTTCCAATCCACGCCACTGGCGCCGGTGTCGATCTCGCCTACGATCACATCGACCATGCCGTCCAGCAGTTCTTCCTTGTTCGCGACGTGCTTGTACAGCGCCATCGGCACCACGCCCAGCTCCTGCGCGAGCTTCCGCATGCTCAGCGATTCGACTCCGGACTGATCCGCAAGAACGACGGCGGCACTCAGCACACGCTCCCGGCTCAGGGGAGTGCGGGGCGCGTTGTCCTTCTGCTGGACCATCTGGAACCCCCGTCTTTGGGTAGCGGATCTCTATTGACAAGTGTACGCCGTACACCTACTTTTATTGCATCAGGTGTACGCCGTACACCACATAGCTGAGGATCAGGTCATGGCAACAGAAACCGTGAGCGTCTCTACTTCAAACGGCCGGTCCAGAGGCCGCTGGCTTGTGCCGGCTTCCCTGATTTTCATCAGCCTCATCCCGGTGTTCTTCGGTGCCGTGCGGTTTGCTGAAGTCACGGGCGGGGCAGAAGTAACGGCCGCTAATCACAGGTTTTTCGACTCGCCCATTCCGGTACTGATCCACATTCCGGCCGCCATCGTGTACTCCCTGGTCGGGGCGTTCCAGTTCGTTCCCTCGCTTCGCCGCGGCAAGGGCGGCAGGCGCAGCTGGCATCGGATCGCGGGCCGGATCTTGGCGCCTGCGGGGCTGCTTGTCGCGCTGTCCGGCCTGTGGATGGCTGTTTTCTACGACCTTCCGGCCAGCGACGGACCGCTTCTGCTCGTCTTTCGGTTGGTCTTCGGTTCGGCCATGGTGGCGAGCATTGTCATGGGCATTCTCGCGATCCGGCGCCGGGACTTCGCCGCCCATGGCGCGTGGATGGCACGCGGCTATGCCATTGGCATCGCCGCGGGAACCCAGGCCCTCGTGAGCATCCCCTGGCTTCTCCTCGTCGGCCCGGCCGACGTGCTGACCCGGGCGCTGCTGTTGGGGTCGGCGTGGGTAATCAACCTTGCCGTCGCCGAGTACTTCATCCATCGCCGCATGCGTCGGGCCGCGCAAACGAACCATCTATCCGGCTCCCTTCCCGGGTCGGCGGCAACAGTTTCTCGCTGACCGCTTGGCTGAAATCAGCCTTGGCAATCACGGGGCAACAGATGGCAACTGCTTTCCACCGTATTAAGACTCCCCAAGACTAGGGTGATGCCCGGGACACGCCCGGGTATCGACGACTGCGATCGGGTCGTCGGTACATCGTGGGGAGCGCGCCCGCAGTGGACGCCTCTCCAAACCCGTTCAAAGGAGAACTTCGTTGATCACAGCCAATTCGAGCGTGAGACGACGGCGAGGCATGGTGGGTCTTGCCGTTGCGCTGCCCCTGACCTTCATCCTGGGCGCCGGCGCCGTAGCCGCTGCGCCCCAGTCCACGAATGCGGGCAATCACGGAAAGCCCGCGGCGCTGGAGGCCCGTGCCAAGGAGATCATCGCGGTCAAGGGGCGCCAGTTCAAGGATCTGAATGGCAACGGCAAGCTTGACGTCTACGAGGACTGGCGAAAGCCGGTCGATGCTCGAGTCGCCGATCTCGTCGGGCAGATGACGCTCGAGGAGAAGGCGGGCCTCATGCTCATCGACACGGTGAACGCCTCGTGCGACCCGGCGACGGGCGAGTTCGGCACCGTGCCCGACACAGCCCTCGACTACATCGGCACCCAGCAGATGCACCGGTTCATCTTCCGCAACGTCGTCGACAGCGCCGAGCGGGGTGCGTGCCAGCCCAGCGGCGGCGGCTTCGGGACCAACGTGCGCGTCACCCCGGGCGAGGCGGCGACGTTCATGAACGAGATCCAGGAGCTGAGCGAGGCCACCCGCCTCGGCATCCCGGTGCTGTACAAGTCGAACGCCCGCAACCACATCGACCCCCAGGCCAGGGCCGGCATCAACGAGGCAGCCGGCGCATTCTCCGCGTTCCCCAAGGAAGCCGGCATCGCCGCGGCCGCCCTCGGCGAGCAGGCGAAGGCCACCGGCGAGGCGACCGACGGCGACATGTCCGTCGTCGAGGAGTTCGCCGAAGTCATGGGCGAGGAATGGTCCTCCATCGGTCTCCGCGGCATGTACGGCTACATGGCCGACCTGTCGACCGAGCCACGCTGGTACCGCACGCACGAGACGTTCACCGAGGACGCAGACCTGGGCGCGAACATCATGGGCCAGCTCGTGAAGTCGCTCCAGGGTGAGGTCGGCAAGGACGGCAACTCCCTGAGCGCAGAGACCGACGTCGCGCTCACGATGAAGCACTTCCCGGGCGGCGGCCCGCAGGAGCTCGGCCTCGACCCGCACTACGCCTTCGGCAAGGCGCAGGTCTACCCCGGGGATGCCTTCGGCTACCACCTCAAGCCCTTCGAGGCCGCCATCGAGGCCGGAGTCTCGTCGATCATGCCGTACTACGGCGTGCCGGTCGACGTCACCTACGAGGGCGTGGACTACGACGAGGTCGGCATGGCCTTCTCCGACCAGATCGTCAACGGGCTGCTGCGCGACCAGATGGGCTTCGACGGCTACGTCAACTCCGATACCGGCATCATCAACGACCGTGCCTGGGGCCTCGAGGACGCTACCGTTCCTGAGCGCGTCGCCGC
>NZ_JAPSHV010000174.1 GCF_031179385.1 Arthrobacter sp.
GGCACCGCAACCTTCCCGGGTTTCGACACCGCCACCAAGCTCAAGCTCTCCGGCGTCGAGGTGGCCGCGTTCGGTGACGCCTTCGCCAAGACCGAGCACAGCCTTGAGATCGTCTACGCCGACCCGGCCCGCGGACTCTACCAGAAGCTCGTGGTCACCGATGATGCGAAGACCCTCCTCGGAGGCATCTTCGTGGGCGACGCCTCCCCCTACACGGCGCTCCGCCCACTGCTGGGACGCGAACTCAGCGCCGAACCCGGCGCCTACCTCTCGGCAGCCGGCGCCGGCGAAGCCCCGGACACCGAACTGCCCGACGACGCCATCCTCTGCTCCTGCAACAACGTCTCCGCCGGCTCCATCCGCGACGCCGTCAACGGCTGCGGCACCTGCGAGGGTTCCGAGCCCGTCCGCGAGCTGGCGCCGCTGAAGGGCTGCACCAAGGCCGGCACCGGCTGCGGCTCCTGCGTCCCGATGCTCAAGAAGCTCCTCGAGGGCGAGCTGAAGAAGAGCGGCATCGAGGTTTCCAAGGCGCTGTGCGAGCACTTCACCATGTCCCGCCCCGAGCTCTTCGAAGCCGTCCGGGTCCTGGAACTCGACAGCTTCGAGGGCATCATCGAGCGCTTCGGCGTCCCCGAGTCCGGCGTACTCGGCTGCGATATCTGCAAGCCGGTTGTCGCGTCCATCCTCGCCTCCCAACGCGCCGAGTACGTGCTCGACGGCGGCCGCGGCATCCTGCAGGACACCAATGACCGCGCGCTGGCGAACATGCAGAAGAACGGCACCTACTCGGTGGTGCCCCGCATCCCGGGCGGCGAGATCACGCCGGAGAAGCTGGGCGTCATCGCGAAAGTCGCCCAGGACTTCAACCTGTACACGAAGATCACCGGCGGCCAGCGCATCGACATGTTCGGCGCGAGACTGGAGGAACTCCCCGAGATCTGGAAGATCCTCGTCGACGCGGGCTTCGAGTCCGGCCAGGCGTACGGCAAGAGCCTTCGGACCGTGAAGTCCTGCGTCGGCTCGACCTGGTGCCGCTTCGGCGTTCAGGACTCCGTGGCGATGGCCATCCAGCTGGAGCTGCGGTACCGGGGTCTGCGCAGCCCGCACAAACTGAAGTTCGGCGTCTCCGGCTGCGCCCGCGAGTGCGCGGAAGCCCGCGGCAAGGACGTCGGCATCATCGCCACATCCGATGGCTGGAACCTCTACGTCGGCGGCAACGGCGGCGCGACGCCGGCCCATGCGCAGCTGCTCGCCAAGGACCTCGACGACGACACCCTCATCAGGTACATCGACCGCTACCTCATGTACTACATCCGCACCGCTGACCGGCTGCAGCGCACGGCGGCCTGGCAGGCCGAGCTCGACGGCGGCCTCAAGCACGTCGAGGACGTCATCATCAACGATTCACTCGGCATCGCTGAGGACCTCGAGGCGGCGATGGCCCGGCACATCGACAACTACGAGGACGAATGGGCGGCCACGCTCAAGGACCCCGAGCGCCTGCGCCGGTTCCGCTCCTTCGTCAACGCACCGCATGAGAAGGACGACTGGATCGCGAACGTTCCCGAGCGCGGCCAGATCCGGCCCGCGACCGAAGAAGAGCGCGCGGCCGCGCAGGCGGGCACGGGTCCGGTCCTGCTGGGCGCGGGCATCCCGGTCCGGCCAGGAATGGCGAAGCATCTGGAGGCAGCAGAATGAGCACGCAGCCCACTGGAACTGAGCTGATCCTCGACTGCGCGGGACTGACCGTCCTTATCGCAGGCACGACGACGGCGGCCCGCCGCACCGTCCGCCGGTACAGCGCCGGCGGTGCCACCGTGCGCCGCATTGCGACACCGGGGCAGTTTCACCCGCGGCTGCTGGACGCAGTCAGCCTCACAGTGGTGGTGGAAAGTTCCGACGACGTCGGCGGCGTGATTGATGAGAACAGCTGGGCACCTCTACGCGAGGCATGCCGCGAGCGCCGCATCCTCACCGCTTCCGAAGAGGCTGCCCCACCGGGTGGCAGGGTCACGCTGATCGGCGGCGGTCCGGGAGTGGAGGACCTGCTGACGGTGCGCGCCAAGCAGTCGCTGCGGGAGGCCGACGTCGTACTTTATGACCGGCTGGGACCCTACCGGACGCTGCCGCAGCTGGCACCGGGAGCCGAGCTGATCGACGTCGGGAAGACGCCTGGGCATCACCCGGTCAGCCAGACGGACATCGAGAAGCTCATGGTTGCCAAGGCCCGGGAAGGGCATCACGTCGTGCGGCTCAAGGGCGGTGATCCGTTCGTGTTCGGGCGCGGCGGCGAAGAGGTCAACACGTGCGTGGCTGCCGGCATCCCGGTGACCACGGTGCCTGGGATCAGCAGTTCCATCGCGGTCCCGGCTGCAGCGGGCATCCCCGTCACGTACCGTGGCGTTGCCCATGCGTTCACGGTCGTGTCGGGACACCAGCCGTTGACGGAGCAGGAACTCGATGCGCTGGCGAAGCTCGGCGGGACTATCGTTGTCCTGATGGGCATCGGCACACTTCCGCAGTTGACGTCCGGCCTGCGCAAGGCGGGGCTGGCGTCGACCGTGCCCGTCGCGATCGTCGAGAAGGGGTACAGCCCCGAGCAGCGAACCACCGTCACCAACCTGGGCGAGGCTGTCACGGCAGCCGGGCTGGCCCGTTGCACGTCCCCCGCCGTCGTCGTGATCGGTGAGGTGGTGCGGCAGCACCGCGACTTTCAGGCGACGCTTGAGCAGGTTCTGAGCCGGCCCCTGGTGGTGTCGTGACAGTGACCGCGCCGGCCCTTCCCGATGCTCCGGCTGACGGATCGCTGGCCGGTTTCCGTATCGGCGTGACCTCTGACCGGCGCTCGGGTGACCTGATTGACGCGCTCGAGCGGCGCGGTGCAACGGTGCTGCATGCTCCGGCGCTGAAGATTGCGCCGGTGGCTGCCGACCTGCCGCTGATCGAGGACACCCGGCAGATCATCGCTGCCCGCCCCGACTACGCGGTGGTCACCACCGCCTACGGACTGCGCCGGTGGTCCGAGGCCGCGGATGCCGCCGGCGTCGGCGATGCCCTCCTTGCGGTGCTCGGCGAGGCGAAAATCTATGTCCGCGGACCGAAGGCACGCGGTGCTGTTCGAGCCGCGGGACTGAACGACGTCGGCATCAGTCACGACGAGACGACGGCCTCCCTCGTGAACATGATGCTCGGGCTTGAGCTGCGCGGAAAGATCGTGGCCGTTCAGCTTCACGGCTACACCGACTACCGCCAGCTCGACAGGTTGCGGCAGGCAGGGGCCACCGTCCTCACGGCAACGCCCTACCGCTGGGTGAAGCCTGCCGGGGCCGACCAGCTACCCCGGCTTATCGAGGCCGTCTGCAGCGGCGGGCTCGACGTCGTCACGTTCACCAGTGCCCCGGCCGTCGACGCTGTACTCAGTACGGCGTCCGAGATGGGGTGCCGGGAGACCTTCATCCAGGCACTGAAAGGGCCGGTGGCGGCCGCCGTCGTCGGGCCTGTGACAGCGCAGCCCCTGGTGGACGCGGGAGTGTCCCCGCTGATTCCGGAGCGCTACCGCATGGGCGCGCTGATCAGGCTGGTCGGCGAATATCTGGGCCAGCACCGGGTGATGCAGTATCCGAGCCGCTTCGGGCTGATCGAGCTGCGCGGGAAGAACCTGCGCATCAACGGGCAGGCCGTGGAACTGGCGCCGGCACCGATGAGCCTGTTCCGCGCGCTGATCGAAGCTAACGGAGCCGTACTGTCGCGGGAACAGCTGGCCGGCGTCCTTGCGGGCGATGCGGGCGAGCACGCGCTCGACATGACGATCAGCCGCCTCCGGAAGTCACTGCCCGAGGCTGGACTGGTGGCAACGGTGATCAAGCGCGGGTACCGGCTGCAGCTCTGACCCCGCGTTGAGTTGGCAGGACACACCCCTGATGGCCGGTTATTCGGGGCGTGCCCTGCCGACTCAATGCAACTGGCGGCTGGCCCTGCGGATGGCCTCGGTGATCCGGTTGAGGCGTTCGGACTTCAGCGTCCACGTCTGCCAGTACAGGGGCACGTCCTGGTACGCGTCTTCCTCCAGCATCACCAGGAATCCGTCCGTGAGGTCCGTTCCGAGTTGCAACTCCGGGATCATCCCCCAGCCCAGCCCTGCCCGGAGTGCCGCGAGGAACGCTTCCGACGACGGAATGAGGTGCTTGGGCGGTGTCTCAGTCACCCCGTGGGCATTCAGGAACCGCTGCTGCACGTCATCCTTGGCGTTGAACTGGAGCATCGGCATGCGCGTGA
>NZ_JAPSHV010000061.1 GCF_031179385.1 Arthrobacter sp.
CCTCGACCGCAGCAACGGCCCAGCCGCCGCTACGGCTCAGGCTGACAGCCAACGGCACCACTTCCCCATCGACCGTCCAGCCCGGCCGTCCATGATCTACGCCGCCGCACGACGGACAATCGAATCGTGCAACGAGCCGGTTCGCCTCGATACCAGCGGCACAACCCACGATTTCACGCAGCCAGGCCCGCCCGGCGAGAAAGCTGTGCCGGGCGGCTGCGTCCGCAAAGGTTCCGCCGCGCTCGCGCTCACCGGTGTCCACGGGTTCTTGCCGTCGGCCGTCCAACCGGACGGCATGGAGTTTCACGTCCCTAGCGGCCGCCGTCGATATTCCGGCTTCGCTGCTCCACGCCGGGCGTCCCGTACGGATAATCGGCGAGCTCCGGTGTGCTGACCTCGGACAACCGGCCGATCTCCCCGTCACTGAGCGTGAGGGTCGCCGCTCCCAGGTTGTCCGCCAACTGTTCGGTAGTCCGCGCGCCGAGGATCACCGAGGTGACGGCCGTTTGCTGCGCGACCCACGCGAGGGCCACCTGGGATGCGCTGACACCGCGCGTTTCCGCGATTTCCAGTACGACGTCGATGATCGCCCACGTGCGCTCCTGCGCGTTGCGCTTCTGCCACGCTTCCATGCCGCGCTCGGGATTCTCTCCGAGCCGGGTTGCGCCCTCGGGTGCGGTGTCACGCTTGTACTTCCCGGTGAGCCAGCCCCCGCCCAGGGGCGACCAGGGCAGGAGGCCTATACCGGCGTCGACCGCTGCCGGCACGATCTCCGCCTCAATCCCCCGAACCAGCAGACTGTACTGGGGCTGCAGGGTGACCGGCAGGTCCCATCCACGAGCCTTCGCGATTCCGACGGCCTTGGTGAGCTGCCAGCCGGTGTAGTTCGAGAAGCCGTAGTAGCTGATCTTGCCTGCGCTGACGGCGTCGTGCAGGAACCCAAGCGTCTCCTCAAGCGGAGTGAGCGGGTCCCAGGAGTGCATCTGGTAGAGGTCGATATGGTCGACGTTGAGCCGCTTCAGCGACGCGTCGAGCGCAAGGCGCAGGTGCCTGCGGGAGAGCCCCAGATCATTGGGGCCCTTCCCCATCGGGAACCTGCCCTTGGTCGCCAGGATCATGTCTGCAGCGGACGAGCTTTTCGCGAGCCACCGCCCGATGATCTCCTCTGACGCGCCCGCGGTGTAGACATCGGCGGTGTCAATGAAGTTGCCGCCGGCGTCCGCGTAGTCGTCAAGAATGGCATGCGACGCAGCCTCGTCCGATTCCGCTCCGAAGGTCATGGTGCCCAGCGCGTACGCTGACACCGATGTACCGCTGCTGCCGAGATTCCTGTACTCCATCAACACTCCTGTCGTTCGGTTCCACTGCGGGTTGGATTGGTCGGGATGGTCCAGTCAGTCGGTGACGGTGACTCCACGCCAGAACGCGACGTGGTCCTTGATGTTCGCGGCGGCATCCTTCGGTTCCGGGTAGGTCCAGGCGGCGTCCGGGTTGCTCTCCCCCTCTACCTCGAGGCTGTAGTAGCTCGCCTCCCCTTTCCAGGGGCAGGTGGTGTGCATGTCGCTTGGCCGCAGGAACTCCTGCCGCACGCTTTCCTTCGGGAAGTAGTGGTTGCCTTCGACCATCTCTGTGGAGTCGGACTCCGCAATCACCTGGTTGTTCCACATTGCCTTGGCCATGATGTCCTCGCTTGTTTTTGAACGGCTCGGCGCCGGCTGCGCTGTGAGCGCGGTTACACAGAGAACCAACGACGACGGTGAGCACCGCATTCCCTCCGATGAGTCATCAGGTTCCAAAGACTAAGTCATCGGGTTCCAAGAACTGATCAGGGCAGCTTGCGCAGGGTGAGGATCTGTTCGCTGCGCCCGAACGGTCCTTCGAGGTCGTGAAGGACCGACGAGGTCAGGCCGACTCCTTCGCGGCCGAACGTCACTCGGGTGTCCAGACCGAGCCATTCACCCACCGGTTGACGGTGCAGATGTACCTGAAGGTCAACATTCGGGAAGGCCCAACTGCCCGGTCCAGGAGGAACCCGGGTCGCTATGCCGTTCGCTGTGTCGATGAGTCCGATGAGCCGCGCCATGTCCGACGACGGCTGACCCTCCACGAGAGGGTGGGGCGTGCGCAGCCACACCTTGCCGTGACCGGAACGGTGACCCTTGAGCCGGCGAACATCGATGGACTGGATGTACCCACCCGGCCACTCGGCCACCGCATCGTGCTCTTCGCCCTCGGCCGGACCTGGCATTGGCTCATCCTCAAGGGCTGCCACCGGCGAGGTGTCGCTGGTCGCGAGGCGCCAGGCACGGGCTCGTATTGCAGTACGTCCTCCGTGGTTCATCTCCGCTTCGAGGAGCTCGATGGTGCGCCCAGGCCGCACCACCCGGGTTGCCACCTGCACGGTGTCGAGTGGAATGAGCCCGAGAATCTCGTACGAAATCCTCGCCATCTGCAGCTCAGGGCGCGGCTCGAATTGTTCGAGGCAGTGGGCGAGAAGCCCTGAGGCCGGCGCCATGTGCTGTTCGTGTGCGTTCCAGGCGCCCTGCGAGTGGATGGTCGCTTCGAACTGCCCGTCTCCGACGGCGCGATAGTAGGAATCTGCCATAGTGCTGATGAACACGCTCCCTTGAGTGATGACCGGAGTCCCCGCGGCAGGGGGTGGCTCAGGAGCGACAATACCCAATCGTGGCGGAAGCCGTGACGCGTTGCTCGCCCACGGGTACATTCAGTGTCCCGCCGAGGCCAGTGCTGCACACGCCGGTCTCCGGCAGCTCCAGACGGACTGCGGAAGCTGCCTGGTGATCACCTGCAATGGCGGCGACCACCGACCGCACCTGTTCGTAGCCCGTGGCCAGGAGGAAAGTTGGTGCCCGGCCGTAGCTCTTCATGCCGACCAGATAAAAGTCCTTTTCCGGGTGCGCCAGGACCTCGGCTCCATGTGCCCGAACAGTGCCGCAGGAGTGAAACTCAGGATCGATCAATGGCCCCAATGCACGTGGTGCCTCCACCGCGGGATCCATTTCAAGGCGGAGTTCACGCAGCATGTCCAGGTTCGGACGGAAGCCGGTGGCAGGGACGAGCACGTCGACCTCCACTTCGCGCTCGCCGTCCGGAGTTTCGGATCGGACGGTGAGGGCGTCGTCGTCGGTTTTGAGTGAAGTGATGGTGAACTGGGTCAGCAGTTCGACCACGCGGTCTTCCACCAGCGAGCGCAGGCGGCTTCCCAACGCACCGCGGGCGGGAAGCCCATCGAGGTCACCGCCGCCGTAGAGGCGCTGCGCCGATCCTTCCCCGCGCACCGCCCACAGGACGCGCGTTCCCGGATCTGCTTTGGCAACCTGGCCCAGACTCAAGAGGGTGTTGGCCGCTGAGTGCCCTGCCCCGACAACCATTACCCGCTTTCCCGAGACCCTCCCGCGCTCTGCTCCTGTGATGTCCGGGAGCGGTGCTGTGATGTATTGCCGCGCTGCGCGCTCCCCGGGAGCGGGCAGACCCGCCTGGCCCAGCGGATTCGGTTGGGTCCAGGTGCCGGACGCATCGATGACAGCACGTACGAGGTGGTCCTCGAGCCCGTGGGGGCCACTGACCCGGACGAGGAACGGCGTAACTTCCCGGCCCTTGGTCCTCGTCTTGTCCAGCCCATGCCGGGTCACCGCCAGAACCTCACATCCGAAGCGAAGAGCGCCAGCCACCTCGGGCAGGGCTGCGAGCGGTTCAAGATAGGACTCCACCAACTCGCTTCCGAAGGGAAGCGCAGTAGGACGCGGAACGGTCCAGCCCGTCGGTTCAAGCGCGCGGCGTGCGGCGTCGTCGATGTTGTACTGCCAGGGCGAGAACAGCCTGATATGGCCCCACTGACGGATTGAGGTCCCCACCGTGGGGCCCTTCTCGAAGACGACCGGGGTTAGTCCCCGCTCGAGCACGTGAGCAGCTGCCGCCAGTCCTACCGGGCCCGCGCCAATGATGGCGATGGGCAGTTCCTGCTGTTCAGTCATCCGTGTCCCTTCCTCGCGCCTCAGCGGCGGACCGATCCACATTGATCTGCGTCGATATAGATGATCACCACTATATCGATAGATGTCAATGCAGCGCGGCCAAGAGGGCACTCCACCCGTCCCCCGCAAATACGAAGCAGGCTTCCTAGTTTAGAGTTCTCGCATGAGCTTCAATGACAATGCGCAGTTTGATCCGTCCCGGGTAAGTGATCGCCGAGGCCGCGGAGGGCGCGGCCGGGGCGTCGCCGTCGGCGGTGGGCTGGGCGGTGGCCTCATTCTTTTGCTGTCTCTGTTCTTCGGCCCCGGCGTGGTCGATCAGCTGGGCCTTGACGGCAGCAGCGGAACGGATTCCGGCTTCACGGAGGACTCTGACCCTGCAATCAACGCCTGCCAGACCGGCGAGGATGCCAATAGGCAACTGGACTGCCGCATACTGGGGACGGCAGAGAGCCTCGACAGCTTCTGGGCCCCCTACCTGGAGCCTTACGGGATTCGGTACACGCCGCCGGGCGTTGTCCTTTTCAGCGGCCAGACTGACACGGGATGTGGCACGGCGAGCAGCGCCGTTGGACCGTTCTACTGCCCGGCGGACGAGCAAACCTATTACGACACTGCATTCTTCGACGACCTCGTGACCCGCTTCGGCGCGTCAGCCGGACCCCTGGCACAGGAATACGTCATCGCGCACGAGTTCGGACACCACATCCAGAACCTGACGGGTGCGCTCAGCGCTTCCCAGCAAGATCCCCGCGGCGCGGAATCGGGCGCCGTGCGGGTGGAACTGCAGGCTGACTGTTACGCGGGCATGTGGGCAGCACACGCAACCAGCGTTCCCGATCCCGAGTCTGGCGTTCCCTTCCTTCGGGAATTCACCAGGACCGACCTGCAGGACGCCCTGTCGGCGGCGTCCGCTGTGGGAGATGACCGGATCCAGGAGTCGACCACCGGTCAGGTCAACCCGGAGGCCTGGACCCATGGCTCGAGCGAACAGCGGCAGGCGTGGTTCCTGCAGGGGCTGGAAACTGGAGACATTGAAGCCTGCGACACCTTCGCCGCTAACGACCTCGACAACCCCTAGGCAGCGACAGGGTCAGGTTCCGCAGAACGTCCGGTAGGAACCGAAGTCATCCGGTGCACCCAGGGCGTAGCGCTCGAACCCGGACCGTTCCTCAAAGGGAGCCGTGACCGCCGCAAGGAGCGTCTCAAGCGGAGCGAGGTCGCCGTCGGAAGCGGCAGCGAGCGCCTCTTCCACGAGGTGGTTTCTCGGCACGTAGATCGGGTTGACCTTGTCCATCTGTTCCGCGGACGGGTTGAGCGCATGCCACTCCCCCAGCCAGCTGTCGAACCTCGCCGTGTCCATGAAGAACGCCCGGGCCGGCTCTGCGTTGCCCCTCGCGGCTGAACTGAGGCTGCGCAGGAAGGACGTGTAGTCGACACGGTCTTCCTCCAGCAGCGTCAGGAGCTTGCCCGCCAGCTCAGAAGCATCGACGCCGTCAGCCAGGCCCAGCTTGCGGCCCATACCCGCCGACCAGGCTTCGCTGTAGCGGGCGGGGAAACGGTTCAGGGCCTCTTCGGCGAGTGCGACGGCGTCGTCCTGGTTCTCGTGAAGCAGCGGCAGGAGGGTCTCAGCGAAGCGGGTCAGGTTCCATTGCGCCGCGAGCGGCTGGTTCGCGTAGGCGTAGCGGCCCATGGTGTCGATGGAGCTGTAGACAGAGGAGGGGTTGAACGAGTCCATGAACGCACATGGGCCGTAGTCAATTGTCTCTCCCGAAATCGTCATGTTATCCGTATTCATGACTCCGTGAACAAAGCCAATCAGCATCCATTGCGCGACCAGCGACGCCTGCACCTCGATGACCGATTCGAGAAGGGCTGGATATGGGCGGGGAGCCTTCGCCAGGTGCGGGAAATGGCGTGCGATGGCGTAGTCCGCCACACGTCGCAGCAACTCGAGATCGCCGGTTGCACGCGCGTACTGGAACGTCCCGACACGGAGGTGGCTCGCCGCAACGCGGGTCAGGACAGCTCCGGGCAAGAGCTCTTCGCGCTGCACCGGGCGGCCGGTGGCTGTGACCGCGAGTGAGCGGGTGGTCGGAATCCCCATCGCAGACATGCCTTCGCTGACGATGTATTCGCGCAGCATTGGGCCGACGGCGGCCAGCCCGTCGCCGCCTCGTGCAAAGGGGGTGCGGCCCGAACCTTTGAGGTGGATGTCCCGCAGGCTGCCGTCCGGGCCGGTGATCTCGCCAAGCAGCAACGCTCGCCCGTCCCCGAGGCGGGGACTGTATCCCCCAAACTGATGACCTGCATAGGCTTGCGCCACAGGAGTTGCGCCCGCCGGCACCCGGTTGCCGGTCAGCAGCTCGATTCCCTCCGCGCTTCGAAGGACGGCGGCATTCAGGCCCAGGTCGGAAGAAAGTTGCTCGTTCAGTACAAGCAGCTGTGGTTCCGAAAGCTCGGCAGCCTGCCAGGGCATGCCCATTTCGGGCAGATGGCGGGCGAAATGGTTGTCGAGGGTGATCGTTGACGCCGTTGAGATGCTCACCCCTGAATCAACAGCGTGCTGACTAAAAATGTTCCCTCTACGCCGGTTTCACTCTCGCGCGCGCTCCAATCTTTTCGTTATCGCTTTCCAGTTCCAGCGGGCGTATTTTGGATGTATGTCGGCGATGGGCCGTCTGCCCTGCGCCGATCCTACGGGACCGGAAAGGAGCGGGACATGTCCATCTTCCGTCGGAAAGGCAACGCTTTCGAGCGTAAGCAGGCCGCCGCTGCGTCAGCCCAGCAAAAGGACTTCCGCGAAGGGTACGTCCATATCCATGGAAGCGAGAAAAAGGCCAATGAACTGGCCATGAGGGCCTACGGTGACAAGGACAAGGACGGAAAGCCCGACGTTCCGTTCATGCCATTTCCCGGATAGACGCCGGCATCGGACTTCTGCTTTCGATAAGCGCGGTGCCGGACTGCTGTTAGATCACATTCGGGAGATAACCCGTCGTGCCCGCAATCTGGCTGAGGGCTCAGGCGGTAATGGGGGCTGACGTTCCATCAGCGCGGTCCACCACGTACGTTACTTTTGCCGGGTCCGGCCAGCCGGTGAAGGTTCCGTCGAAGGGCCCGTTTCCGTCCGCGTCCACAGCCTCGATGGTCAGCTGATCGATCTTGCCCTCGAAGACGTGCAGGAGAACATGGAGTGTCTCCCCTTTGGACCCGGAGAACTGTGCGCGGACAGGGAACACCTGATCGTGAGGCACTGCGCGTGGCAGGTCTTCGGGCACCCTGAAATGCGTTGTGGGATAGAGTGCCTCCCCCCACGAGACTTCCTTGGCAGCGCGAAGTTGTGCCAGCAGCTCCGGCGCTCCCGCCAAGTTCCCGGCGCCCAGCATGCCTTCGACCAGGCGAGACACCGCAGGATCGACCGGGCGCACGTGCTCCAGTTGATCAAGGGGAAGGGCTTCGAAGAAGGGTTGCTTGGCGGCTGCGCGATCACTCAGATATCCGGCGAACGTGAGCACCGCCGCCCCGACCGCCATCCAGCGGCGGGGGTTCCGAGCGCCTGCTTCGCGCAGCTTCTGCTCAAGGCGGCTATCGAATGCGTCGCTTGCGTCGGCGAACCGCAGAGCGAGGCCCGACGTCGCCAGACCGGCAGCACTTCTCAGAAGTACTCTTCGCTTCCGGGTACCGCCGATGGTCAGGGCGACGTAGGCACCGGCGAACACAGCTGATACGACGTGGAAGGCGCGCCGCTGCGACTCGTCAAGCCTGGAAATGTCGACGAGCTGGAGTGCCCCGATCACGGCAGTGGAGGCTACGCCGAAGACCGGCGAGGTAGCGATGGTCGTTGACATTGGAACTTCGGAATTCATGCGTCGATCCTGTCTGGGCGAGCGTACGGGTCCGATGACGGTCCTTCGGAACTCCATTGTGTACCCGGTCCGCGCCAATATGGGAGTGAAGGTCTCCGGACGCGGGCCTTTGGTTCAATCTACTATCGAGGAGACGGTCGGCTCTGCTGCGACAAACAGCGCGTGCAAGGATGCGGCGACAGGTCCAGCGAGATTGCAAGCGATCAGGGAGGCAGCATGCCGGAGGGTGACACTGTCTTCCGGCTGGCGATTCGCCTCAGGAAGTCCTTGGACGGCCGCAAGCTGAAGCGGGGAGACCTCCGCGTCCCTGCTCACGCTACGGATGCTTTGGACGGCATGCGGGTGATCGAGCATGAGACGCACGGAAAGCATCTGCTGACACGATTCGACAGCGGACTCACCCTCCACACGCACCTCCGGATGGAGGGGTCGTGGACCGTCACGTCGCCGGGCAGGAAGCTCCCGCACGCAGTGCTTTCGGACGCCCGGGTAATCCTGGAAGTCGACGGCGGTCCCACCGCGTACGGGCTGAAGCTACCCGTCGTCGACCTCCTTCCAACAAACGCAGAGAACGACGTCGTTGGGCACCTTGGTCCCGATCCGCTCAGAAGCGACTGGTCGGCACAGGAAGCAGTCAGGCGACTAGATCAGGACCTCGACCGGCGGGTGGCTGCTGCCCTCCTCGATCAGCGCAACATCGCTGGATTCGGCAATCTGTGGGCCAATGAGCTCTGTTTTCTGCGCGGGATTCACCCTGACACCGCCATGAGCCAGGTGGATGTTCCCGCGCTGGTCACGCTGGGGGCACGATGCCTGCGCTTCTCCGCCACTCAGCCCGGAGCCCTCCAGGTCACCACGGGCAACACCCGCAAAGGACAACAGCACTGGGTGGCGGGCCGGGCCGGAAAGCCGTGCTTGCGATGCGGCACGGCGATCCTGGTCAGGCCCGAAGTCCCGGGAGATCCGGAGCGACGCCGGACCTGGTGGTGCCCGCACTGTCAGCCACTCCGTTCCTCCTGATGCGACACTCTGATGGGACACTGATGGGTATGGCTGCGGTGATCCTGGGCTGGAACCCCGAACGATGGAGCTGGGACGGGACGTACGCGCGTGCGGTGAGTGAGACCCATGAGGTTGGGAGACACCTGGGGAGGTGGCCCAACGACTGTACTGAAGTTCAGCCGATAGGCACTGAAGCATGGCTGTTCGTCCAAGGGGGCGGGCCGAACCAGCGCGGTCTCATCGGCCACGGGGTGACGGTCAGCAAGCCCTTCCGGGCTCATTCCCACACCTTCGATACCGGAACCGGAAGCTACATTCAGGTGGAGTTCGATCTCCTGCTTCCCGAGGGCGACCAGCTGCGTACTGCAGAGCTCGCTGCTCGAGTGCCCGCAGTGGAATGGGAGTCGCTGAACGCCTCCGTCCAGCGCCTTCCGACCGGTTCAGAGGCGGAAGTGAGAGCGGCGTGGACCGAACATGTCATCGGCGACCACGACGGCGACACCCTGGAACCGCCGCCCGGTACCTGTCCGGAGGACGCTTTGACGCGGGTCGCTGTGAATCGATACGAACGCAACGCGGACGCCAGGCGTGTGGCGCTTGCCCATCACGGGTCACGATGCGCGGCATGCGGTTTTGACTTCGAGCAGACGTACGGAGCCCCGGGGTCCTCGTGCGTGCACGTTCACCACACGGTGCCCGTCTCCCAGCTCGGAAGAGGCTATGAGCTTGACCCGACTGCCGACCTGATTCCACTCTGCCCGAACTGTCATCACATGGCCCACCGCCGCAAGCCGGACGCCTACACGGTGGCGGAGCTCCGGGCGATGATCTCGGCAGGCGGGCACCTTCGTGGCGCGATCATGAGTGAGGAGCAGATGGCAGCCGAGGCCGCGGCGAAGACGCTTCTGCAGAACTAATCCGCGAGACACTTGGTGTATCGAGCGCTGTGCAAGCGTTCCTGACACCGGCAGTCAGCGCTTGTTCAGCTCCTCGGCGAGCATGACGATGATACCGCTGGGGCCGCGGACATAGCTGAGTTTGTAGGAGTCTTCGTATGTCGCGACACCGCGCAGGGGGTGGCAGCCGTGACTTGCGGCAACCTCCAGGGCCTCCTCGATGTCGTCGACCGAAAACGCCACGCGGTGCATGCCGATCTCATTGGGTTGCGTGGGTTCCGTCTGGATCGCGTCAGGGTGGATGTATTCGAAGAGTTCCAGCCGACCGTTGCCATCGGGAGTCTGGAGCATGGCGATTTTGGCATGGTTGCCGTCGAGCCCGACTGCAGTGTCGGCCCACTCTCCGCTGATCGTTTCACGTCCCAGGACGGTGAGTCCAAGATCCGTGAAAAATGCGATCGTCGCTTCGAGGTCGCGGACCGCGATGCCGACATTCTCGAGTCTGATGGGCATAACGTTCACGGTAGCAAGTCGAGGCAACCCTCCTCAGGGCCGGGCGCCCGATAAGCAACCGGCCGCCCTTCGGCATGATTGAAGAAGGCAAGGGACCTTTTGGTTCAATGGTTACGCTGGGTCAATGGCGACAGTTCTTCTCGTGCGGCACGGCCGCACCACAGCTAATGCTTCCGGGCTGCTGGCCGGCCGGGCCGACGGCGTCAGTCTGGATCAGGTCGGCCGCGACCAAGCGGCCTTGACAGCTGACCGACTCGCTGCTGTGCCGGCCGTCGGAGTGGTGTCGAGCCCCCTCGAACGGTGCCGGCAGACCGCTCGGTTCATCATCGATCGCCAGACTGGCTCTCCCCACGCGCCGCTTGATCCCGATATCACCGAGTGCGATTACGGCCAGTGGCAAGGCCGTACGCTCACCGATCTCGCAACCGAAAACTTGTGGTCCGTTGTACAGTCGCAACCGTCCGCCGTCACCTTCCCCGGCGGCGAGTCCATGGCCGCCATGCAGGCTCGGTCCGTGGCGGCGATTCGCCGTCACGATGCAGCATTCGAGGCTGAGCACGGACCGGGCGCGGTCTGGGTCGCGGTGAGTCACGGGGACATCATCAAATCAGTCCTCGCCGACGCGCTCGGCATGCACCTCGACCTGTTCCAGCGCATCGCTGTTGGTCCGGCCTCTGTGTCAATCGTGCGCTACAGCTCCAGCCGCCCGACCGTCCATGCGACCAACACTGACGCCGGAGACCTCTCATGGCTCGCGAATACCGGCACTTCCGACGACGCGCCGGTGGGGGGTGGCGCAGGACACACGGCGCCGCCGCCCGGATGAGCCTAAAATGATCCCATGCCTACAACTGTTCACGAGTTCGCCTGGCCTGACCGCGTCGTCATCGGCACCGTCGGCGTTCCGGGGCAGCGCACTTTCTATCTGCAGGTACGTGCGGGTAAGCAGCTCGTGAGTATCGCGCTGGAAAAGCAGCAGTCCGCGCAACTGGCCGAGAAGATTGACGAAATTCTCGACCAACTCATCACCATCGAGGGCAACCCGTTCAGTGTTCCCACGGGCACACCCATCGAACTCGTCGACAACGACCAACTGGAGACGGTCGAGGAGCAGTTCCGCACGGGCGTCATGAGTCTGGGATGGGACCCTACGACGGCGCAAATCGTCATCGAGGCTTACCCGCTCGCGGACGTAGACGCTGAGGACGAGGCGGTCCTCGACGAGGACGCCGATGCGTCCGAAGTGCTGCGGGTCAGCATGCCGGTCGGCACCGCCCGCGCCTTCGCGAAGCGCACCCGGGAGATCGTGGGCGCCGGGCGTCCGATCTGCGTGCTCTGCGGTCAGCCCATCGACGCCGACGGACACACCTGCACCATTCCCGAGGCCTGATGTCGCCGCTCGACCTGGTGACAGCCGAGCTGACGCTCACCGGCCGCATTACGACGGCGTCCAACGCCACTTTCCTCGGCAGCATCGGCGAAACGACGGTCGTATACAAGCCGATCGCTGGCGAGAAACCGCTGTGGGACTTCCCTGAAGGGTGCCTGGCGCACCGGGAGATGGCCGCCTATCTGGTGTCGGAAGCCTTCACCTGGAACGTCGTTCCTCGTACGTGGCTGCGCGATGGTCCTTTCGGGGAGGGCATGGTGCAGCTCTGGCAGGAGACGGATCCTGACCAGAGTGCGGTCGACCTCATCGCCGCAGAAGACGTCCCCGAGTCCGGCTGGAAGCAGGTCCTTGAGGGTCAGGACGAAAGTGGACGGGTGGTAGCCCTCGTCCACGAGGACACGTCGCCGTTGCGACGCATGGCGGTCTTCGACGTCGTCGTTAACAACGCAGACCGCAAAGGCGACCACATTCTTGCCAGCGCGGATGGGCACCGGTACGGCGTGGACCATGGGCTGACCTTCCACACTGACCACAAGTTGCGCACCGTGCTGTGGGGATGGCTGGGCGAGGAACTGACCAGCGACGAGCTCGACGGCGTGGATCGCATCAGCGGAGCCTTGAACGGTGAGCTGGGCCGGGAGCTAACGGACCTGCTCACCGCGGACGAAATCGCTGCGCTCGACGCGCGCTGCGCCCGCTTACGCTCAGCAGGGCGGTTTCCCGCCCCGAGAGGGAACATGTCGGCCGTGCCCTGGCCATTGTTCTAAGGGATCCGTCTCGTTCAGGTGAGTGATCAAGACTCATGTGGTCCTGCGTTATCGCCAGGCTTTGACAGCGTGAATATCCCATACCGCATCGCACCGGTGCGGTAGGCCAGGATCAGGCGCGGGACGCTCAGAACGAAGATGCTGCTGCGTGTGCCAAGGGCGAGGCGGCGGATCTGCCGATCGACAAGGAAGACCTTCGCAATTCGACGGGCGCAGATCGTCCACGTCCGCTCGACGCGGCGGCTGACGTCCTCATAGCTGACAATCTCAAACCCTGCGGCTTTCGCCATCGCCTCGTACTCCTCGCGCGTGCCCATCGACGGCAGCCGGCCTTCACGGCAGATCGGCCCCAGCAGGTGGCGCACCTTCCAATTGCTGGCATCAGTCTCGGCGAGCCACGCACAGACGACGAAGCGGCTGCCCGGCATTAGCACGCGATGCGCCTCGGCGAAGAATCCGGGCTTGTCGACCATGTGCTCGCTCGACTCGATTGCCCACGCGGCATTAGCCGACGCGTCGGGCAGCCCGTTGCCAAGCCAGTCACAGAGCTGGATGTCCACGTGGGGTGCTGGATGCGCAGCGGCGTAGGCGGCCTGCTCGGCGGAAAGGGTGAAACCGGTAACGCGCACTCCCCGCCTCACGGCGAGCTGCCTCGCGGTGGAGCCGTAGCCGCATCCGATATCGACGCACTCATCTCCGGGCGAGAGCCGCAACCGATCGCCCACCGTGTCGACCAACGCTTCGACAGCCTCGACGGGCGTTTCTCGACCCGTCGCCCATAGTCCGTGATGGACATGCTCACCCCACACCCGACGATAGATCGGGTCGAGCTCGTCATAGTGGTCCGCAACCGCGACGGCGTTCTGGTGAATATCGGGGATGATCACGCCGTCACACTACAACGTCCGTTCATGCGTCGGAAGGCCGCTCAACGTCAACAGCCCAGCGGAGGAGTCCCTTGTGGCTTGATCACTTCTTGGACTGAAGGAGGGAGGCGGCGGGGACTCGAAGGGGGAGAACGGTCCCCGCCTCGCGGGAGTGATCTCCGTCCAGACCAGGTCCCGCTGCGTTTCATTGTGAGTGGGGAACGGGCCTCGATCCATAGCTTCGGTGATTGTTACCGAAGCTGCTGCGCACATGACGCCTGGGCCCCACCCGTAGAATCCTCGAACGGCGGACAAGTTCCTCCGTATGATTGTCAGTCCTCGCCCCCCGGCCCGCGAGTCTTTAGGATTTCCTCATGTCCTGGTCCGATTTGTCCCATGAGGTGACCACCCGGTGACCGGGGTTCAGGTAGCTGTGGTTTTCTGCGATGACTTTCTCGGTCTTCGGTGTTGAAACTGTCCACGTTCCAGGACAGGTCTTGCACTTGATCGTTCCCATATCCGCCGCCCCAAAGTTAATTCTGCTGAGATGCACTTGATAACAGCATCCGGCTCTGACACTCGAGCCGTCAACGGGTTTAGTCGAGACGTGAGACTTACTTGAGGGAAGCTTGAACTTACCTGTCGGTAGGCACCCTGACCGCACCGGTCAGGGCGAGCGTAGCCTCTGTCGGCACGACTTCATCTGGGCTGGAAGCCCCCGCTTTTGTGGTTCTTCGAGGGAATCAGAACCCGGCTATGGTGTAGCCATTCCAACCGGTCCCAATCAGGTTGTTCATGATTTTCCAGCTGCGGCGCAGCCCTGCCAGCCGCTAGTTGACTGACTTCTCTCAAAGTCGGGGGGCTACGCCGATATGGGCAAGGGACTATTCATACGGGATAGTCACGAATCCATCCGTCCACTTGTCCTCACCTAGCGTCAAAGTGTCGATCATGAAGCAATCAGGTTCGTCCTTGCAGCCTGGTTGCTGGCGCGCTCTTTCGATGCGGCCTTCGGCCTCGGCTCTTGTGGCGTAGACACCCAAGAGTTTCAGGCTGTCGCCGTCCTGTTCATCCCAGGTCAGCTCGCCGTCCTCACCGAAGTGTTCCGTCGGGGAACCATCCAAGAACTTTGCATGACGGACATGCCAAACCATAAATACGTCCATGTTGGAAGTGTCTCACCGGCGCCCACCCCTCGGAGGTAAGGAGACCAACCAGCACCTGATCGAACCGGTCGGCAAGGTATAGGCACGCAGCTAGGACGCCCTGAAAGCCTGGCCGCTACTCTTTCGGGTCCTGCCAGATCAGCTGGCTCATATTGTTCTCGCCGTCGGCACGCAGGGTGACCGGGTAGCTCTGACCGGGAATGAATAGCGGGTCTTTCACGGTCAGCTTGTAGAACGAGGGCTCGATCGGCTCGCTGCCGCAGGACGGCTCGTCGGGCACCTGAGCAGGGAAAGCAGCCAACGACGCATTGTCGCCGCGGCTTTGGGCTTGAGGGGCGTTCGGGGAGACTTCGAGCGTAATCACGTCCCGAACAATCGAGATGCCATCAACGGTCTGCCCGCACTCGTGATGACCGTTTAGGAGTACGATCGCTTCCTGCGGCGAGTACACCAGCCCAGCGGAACCCTGGATCTCGTTGAAATCATCCATGTCATAGATCGACTGCCATTCAGCGTCGTCGACCGGTTCGATGGTGATCGGCTCCGTGGGCGCCGCACTCACCTCAGGGCTGGCAGCAGAGGGCGCTTCCGTGGCCTCCTGGCTTGATGCGCAGCCGGTGAGTACGGAGCTGGCGGCAAATACTGCAACCGCTGCGGTGAAAATTCTAGCCATTGAGCCCCCGCATGGTCGTAGGAATTGCTCGAAGACTACTACGCGGCGAGTCGGCTCAGGCAGCTGGCAGCATTGTTACGCGAAGAGCCGGGCGGGGCCGGTCCTAGGGGCGAAAGCGGCCCCCGGTAGGCGCTCTCGCCGAGTCGTCAGACGGCTGCTCCCGCAACCAGCGTCTGATGTGTGGCTTGCTGTTTCCTTCGAGAAAGACGGTGGGACCGCGGCCGGGGAAACCGGGCCCCACCTTTCAGGAAGTGCTAGCCGGCGTCCCGGCATCTCCTGGGTACATTCTCACTGCTGGACGATGAAATCGCACAGCAGCGGGTCACCCTCCAATTCAGGCTCGTGGCTCAGTCACGGGCAGCTGAGGTTCGGGTTGAAGGCCGCGAAGGTCCCGCTCGGGTTCTTCTCGTAAATCCATGCATGTAGCGAATGGTTGCCCGGGAAAGGCCCCTCTTCGAACGGAATTCCGGCCACCGATGGTGCCTGAGTTAGACCAACGGTCAGGAATTCGACTGCGACAAGATCGAGCCTGCCCCTGTCGTCCGGCATAAACACCAGGACCTCCGGAGCTTTTGGATCGATGACGCCGTCGACCAGGGCGCCATTCACGTAGTGGACGCCCATGGCGCCGAGGCCTGGGACCTCCACGCAAGGGCCTTCCGGTAGGTACCCGGCCTTCATCGCGTCCTCAACCTTCCTCAGGTCCTTTGTAGACTTCTTGAGGGTCTTGACGAGGTCATGGGCGGCGCGCGTCTCCGTGCCGCCTGTATGAGCATTTGCTGCACCGGGTGCAAGACCGCCCATAAGGAGGGCGGCAACCGAGGCGAGGGCGACACCAGATCGCCTGAAACTGGGCAGAGTGTGCATTTTTTGGCTCCTAGGCCTAAATCAGAAAGCATTCCAAAGTGGAGCGTGACTGACACCCCGAGCTGAGACCGCGCAGGAGGCTAGAAACGTCCTTGACGGGCCGTCCGGGACCAACGGCTGAGCAACAACAGACAGTGTAGAAGCTACCTATGGGGCCCACAAGGACCCTTCCAGATCAATCAACGAGTCAAGCTGTTTGTCGGCCTCGACAGCGGCGAAGAGTTCGAAGCGGCCTCGCTTGACCTTGCCAAGTTCGGCTACGTCGTACGCTCCACCCTGACGACCCCGGTCCGAGGCTTCATCTACGGGGAATCCACCACGGTCAGGGTCGGCTAGAGCGTTCCGCCGAAGCTAAGGCGGGCAGGACTACTGAGATCACGGTTGGGTTCATACTGATGGCATGAGCGATTGTGCTGGCTTCCTGAACTGGGTGCGGACTGAGCTGTTCGAAGCCGAACTAG
>NZ_JAPSHV010000175.1 GCF_031179385.1 Arthrobacter sp.
TTCACAAAGCCAGCCACTTGGGTCATGGAGCAGGAGAACACCGAGGTGGTCGCGTCCTCCGTGTCCACGTCGCAGTAGTCGAAAATGTGCAGCGGCGCGTGTGTGTCCAGGGTCAACAATGTGAGGTTGAACGGCTCACCGGACTTCTCCGCCTCGGCGTGCAGCACGTCGACCTCTTCCTTGGCGTTCGCCATGAGGCGTTCATCGCTCAGGCCCCAGTCGCTGCGAAAGTTCTCCGCCGTTTCACCGGCTGCGCGCCAATCGGAGAGGTCCCTGATCTCGGAGTAGCCGTGACTGCTCAGGAAGACATCCTTCGCTGCGAAGGAGGCATTCGCACCGCCCAGAAAGACGTTGGTGTAGCCGTGCGCGTCCAGAACGTCACCCAGGCAAGTGACTCCACCCAGATAGGTATCGACTTCGCCGCCGAGACTGTTGAACGCGCCGGTTCCCATAGCGGAACTTGTGCCTTTCAAGGGGATGCCGCATTGGGTGGAAACGAGCCCGGCCATTGTCCAGCCACCACCTTTGTACTCGCGCAGGCTCTCGACGGATTGCCAACCATCCGAAGCCCGGGTGGCCTCCTTGAGTGAAGCAAAGGCGTCTTTTTCAAAGAGTTGATCATCCGCGATGGTTCCCTCACCTGACTCGAGATAGATCAACACCAGGTTCCGCTTGTGCACAGCGCTGGTGATGGTCGCCTCCACGTAGTAGTTGCCGATGTCATACGAGGAATTCGCCGCCTTGATGTAGTCCCACAGGCTGACTGTGCTGGCGAAGGAAGTGGTGCCGGCGATCACCAGCGCGGCCACCAGAGCGGTGAAGGCGGTGTGCGTGATCCATTGCAGTCGCCGCGGAAGGACGACGCCGTACTTCCGACGCTTGCGGCGTCGGAAGTATTGCCAGAGGGCGACCCCCGCGGTCATGAGTAGAGGCAGTACACCGATCCCGAGGATGCCGGTCCAGACGATGGCTCCGCCTCCGCCGTTGGTTTCTACGGAGACGAGGTTTAGGAGCATCTGACCCACCGAGATCTTGCCCCAGTAGAAGCGGATGCCGACAGCGGCGATGAGCAACGTGAGCCCCGCCCAGATCAGGGCGTAGACACACACGCGCCCCAGGACGGCGCCAACCCGCCGGCTCACGTGAAGAATTTGGCCGGACATGGCACCACCTCGCGTTCCAGATGCTCGAACGTCAGTCGGAGAACACTTTGGGTTCCAACTCGATCTCTTGCCCATATAAGGCCAGTCCCGCCATGCTACTCGTTCAACGGCGGTTCACCCGTTCCTGAGGTCCCATACCGCAGGGACGAACCGCGTCCGTCTTCGGACAGACTGGTTGAGAACCTCATATTGCTCATATCTTCCTCGGCACTTCAGGCTTGACCCACGAATGCTGTCAGTAATCGAAGTGTGTCGCGGGTTTCGAGTTCGCGTTGGCGCCGGCGACGATTTGCCCGGCAAGGTCACGCAGTTTGATGTTGCGGTGTGAGGACGCTTTGACCAGGAAAGTGAACGCCTCGGTTTGGCTGCACTGGCTCTGACTCATGATGATTCCCACCGCAATATCGATCGCCGTGCGTGATTCCAGCGCCGCTTTCAAGTTTCCGGCATGCTCGCTGTGTTGGGCGATGCGTACGGCAAGACGTAGCGAGCGGGAGGCTTCATTCGCGTACGTCCTTGCGCGTTCTATTGCTTCGTCAGTGAACTTGTTCACCGCATCCGAGTACAGGTTCAGCGCGGCTCTCGCTTCCCCTGCCAGATCGAAAGGGACCGCGAGAATTGAGCGCAGGCCGTGCTCCGAGATGATCTCGGCATACTGCGGCCAGCGCTCTTCCCGGCGTACGTCCGGGACTTCGACAATGACTTGCTCACGGGCGGCCCTCAGGCACGGACCATCATTGAAGCTGTATTGAATCTCATCCATGTTCTGGGCGTATTCGCTGCTACTTCCAACGGTTGCGGCTTTACGATCGCGTAGCAATGTGATGCCGCAGAGCATTCGCTCTCCAAAGCTCAGCGAGCGCACCGCATGCTGACAGAGCTCGTCGAGGAACTGACGTACATCGGAAGAATCAAGGATGGCGTCGTGAAGGTGGTGGTTGTCGTTAGTATGCGGATCGGTGAGATCGCTGCTCATCGCAGTGGGCTCCGGGTCTGTCCATGCAGAACGGCATCAGAAAGTCGTTTCCGTGCCCGGAGCATCACCAGCTACGCGAGGGACAAAAACTAGCATCCATGATGGCGTAGCTAATTGTCGGCCGTCTGCTTAACCTTGCGCCCAGCTTATCGAATCAACTACCGCACTCGCACACTCGGCACGCCGCCGTAAACCCACCGCACTTAGCCAGCTGGCCGTTGGCGCCAGCCCGCGCTGAGGGATGGCTGGGGACGAGCCGTTTCGTCGGGTATTCGGGTCCTTACCCCAATGCCGGCTCACTTGTTAGGTGATTTTCTCCGTCGCTGTGAGTGAGCGGTCCTCGGACCGTTGGAACCGGGATGGGGAGTGCCGGACACTTATGGGTATGGGGGGACCACGAGGCGGTACCAACGGACGGTGAGCTTTGGTCGCGTGTCATGATGGTTCCGCTTGCGCTGCCCTTTTCGTACTCCACCGGGACGAGGGTGTTCGGGCACAGCAGGCTGATCCAGTAGTGGGCTCCCCTAGGGGCTGAAGCTCGCGTTGCCTGTACAGTGCGCCTGTTCGCCGGACACGCGGTGCCCGCCTATGCAGTGCCCACACCGCGCATAGCTGAGTATCGAAACGGCAGTCCTTCTACGCGGCTCGTGTGAGTTCCGCCTGGGCCATATCAGGTGCGGCGGCGCTGGCAGGTCCAGAGTCGGTAAACGTGCTGTAGGAAGCGGCCTCCTGGAACGCGCCCCGAGGGGTGTCCAATCCGCGCAGGCCTGCGGTGTCGCGGCCGAGCCAGAGATTGTTCCACCACCCCCATATGACTCGCCACTTCCGTTCCCAAGTGGGAATGGCTAGGACGTGGTACCCGCGGTGTATGAGCCAGGCGGGAAAGCCTTTGATGACGACCGGCCCGGACTGGAATACGCCGGACCCAAGACCTAGGGTGGCGACGGCTCCAAGGTTGCGGTGAGAATATTCGCGTGCCTCGCCGCCGCGTAAGGTGTCTCGGACGTTTTTGGCTAGAAGCTTGGCTTGCCGGATGGCGTGCTGGGCGTTAGGCACTGTGTACCCGCCGACGCCACCACCGGTGAGATCCGGAATTGCTGCGTTATCGCCAGCCGTCCATGCATCCGGAATGGGGGCGTCGGTCGTTCCGATGCGAAGGTCGGCACGGGCGATGAGTCGGCCGCGGTCATCGACGGGCAAGTCGGTGTTCCTGGTGATGAGGGGGTTCGCGATCACACCGGCGGTCCATATGAGCAGGCCTGCATTGAGCGTTTCACCCGTGGACAGGGTGATATGCCGGTCGGCCGCCGAGGTGACTTGTGTGGAGAGGTGCACGGTTGCGTGGCGCCGGGCGAGGTGCCGAAGGACCCACCGGCTGGTCTCCTCGGAGACCTCTGGCAGGATTCGGTTCGTTGCCTGGATGAGGTGGAAGTGGGTTTCGTTGAGTGTCAGCTCGGGGTACTTCTTCAGGGTTGCTGTAACCAGCGACCGGAGTTCCCCGAAAGCCTCGATGCCCGCGTAGCCGCCTCCGACGAACACGACAGTCAGGAGTTTCTCCCGTTCGGGACCTGGCGGCAGGGCCGCGGCGGCGTCGATGTTGTGCAGTATGGCATCGCGGATGAGGACGGCTTCTTCAACGTTCTTCACCCCGATTGCACGATCGGCGATGCCGGGGATGGGGATCACACGGGTGACAGCGCCCCCTGTGACGATGACGATGTCGTAAGTCTTTCGAGCAGTGCGACCGTCGGCGAAGACCAAGCTAGCGGTGCGACTTCCATGGTGAAGGTAAGTGACCTTAGCGGTGATCATCCGTGTCTTTTTCAGGTGCCGCCGATGCACGATCACACTGTGTCGAGGTTCGATCGATCCTGCCAGCACCTCGGGAAGGAACGGCTGATAGGTCATGTACGGCAGCGGGTCCACAAGGGTCACCTCGGCTTCGCCTTGCCGCATATACTTTTCAAGCCGCCATGCAGTGTAGAAACCCGCGTAGCCGCCCCCAATGATGAGGATTTTGCGCATGAGAATGCGCCTCCAATTTCTATTCTTCGTGAACCGGCGTCACGGACGCCGTTCGGATCG
>NZ_JAPSHV010000007.1 GCF_031179385.1 Arthrobacter sp.
GGTACGTGCCGGCGTCGGTGATTCCAAGATCGAGCACCTGGATGTTTCCTGGCCGCTCGCCGGTGGCAACTTCTCGCGCGCTGGTAGCAACCTGGCCGGCATTGGAGGGCGATGCCACGAGTATGCTTACCGGCCGATTCAATACCTGATCGACGCCGTCCAGCACCAGGTCCTTCTCAGCAGAGGACAGTACATAAGCGGTGACCTTATAGCGGCCGCCCAGTACTGAACCAACATCTACTGCTTCTGGCACGTGTTCCTCCCGGATGTGGATACTTTGTACCAATGCTACCGGTGACTCCCGGGCCAATTTGCGTCTATGCCCCGGTGTCGCCCTCTAGCGCCGTTTGAAGCGAGACAGGAGCGGAGCAAGGAAGTCACTCAGCTCTGTGACTCGCAGGACCTTCAGCATGGTTACGTATACGGCCACCATCAGGGGACCTGCCACCAGAAGTACGACGGTGGCACTGCCGACAGACTGCCACACGAATCCATTGGGCTGGTAGCCACCGAAGAGCCAGAGGATGCCGGCGCCGACAGCGGCTGATACCAGCCCGGCGATGCTAAGCCGCACGTGGACGTCGTAGATGTGTCCGGCCCCGTAGCTCCCGATCTGCCGCACAAGGAAAAAATGACTGACGATGACGGCGATGATGTTGCCGACCGTGAAGCTCAGGGCAAGCATCGGGACGATCAGGGCTGGTTCGAACAGGCTCGCCGTGAGAGCCAGGGCTACCCCTGCCACAGAGAGAATGAGCTGGACCTTGAGCGGGGTGATCGCATCTTCAGCGGCGTAGAACACCCGGTTCATGAAGAAGTTGGCACTGAGGAAGGGTGCACCAACGGCAAGAAGGGTGATGATCAAGGCGTTGAGGGCACCGCCTTCGCGGATGCCACCGGAGAAGACCATGCCGAGGGGCGCTGCCAGTGCCAGAAGGGCTGCAGCACCGAAGACAGTCGCAACGCCGATGGTCCGCAGGCCAAGCGAAAGAGTTTCCTTCGTGGTTTGCAGATCGTTCTCGGCATGCGCCGCGGCGAGGCGGTTGAACATGACGGTGGCCAGGGAAAGAGCGATCACCGAATGCGGCAGGACGTAGACAAGCGAACCGATATCCAGGTTGGTGAGGCCGGCGATGTAGGTGTCGTCGGGGAGGTCGGTTCGTGCCTCGGTAGCGATGGTGGCAACCCACTGGTTGACCATGTACAGGCCGTTGCCGATCAGCATCGTCACGATGGTGATGGAAGCCAGGCGGCCGGTTTTCCCCAGCCCGACACCGCGCCACCTGAACCTGGGACGGAGGCCGAGGCGCAGGCGGCGCAGCGGCACGATGAGCACGAGCGCCTGGACGATGATTCCGAGGGTGGTTCCTCCCGCGAGGAGCAGGGTATGCGTGGGCGTCCACGTGTCCGGGGTGTGGCCCGTAGTCCGTTCAGCGCCCATCAGGGTGATGAAGGCGATGAGGAACCCGATGGAGACGATGTTGTTCACCACAGGAGCCCACATGTAGGGACCGAAGGATCCGTTGGCGTTGAGGACCTGTCCGATGATCGAGTACAGGCCGTAGAAGAAAATCTGTGGCAGACACCAGTAGGCAAAGACCGTCGTCAAGGCCAGCGCATCCCCGGATACATTCGTCAGCAGATCCGCAAGGAAGGGCGCCGCCAGTGTGATGAGTACCGTCAGGACGAACAGGACGATGACCGAGAGCGTCATGAGCCGGCTTACGAAGTCCGCTCCACGGTCCTCCTGCTGGCTGGCACGGATGATCTGCGGCACCAGCACCGCATTGAACACACCGCCTGCGATCATCAGGAAGATATAGGTCGGCAGGTTGTTGGCCGCGGGAAAGAGGTCCGACACCGCACCGGCTGTGCCGATCGCCGTTGCGAGGAGCGCCACCCGAACGAGGCCGAGTATGCGCGACACCAGCGTGCCTGCAGCCATGATTGCGCTGGAGCGTGCGGTTGAATCGGTGGGCGGAACTTCGCCCGCCGGGGTGGGACGGCGGCTGGGAACCACGCCCGCATCCTGGACGGGTATTGAGGCGGTGTTGGTATCAGACATCGTTACTCATCGTCTCACCAATACGCTCCCACGCCGGTCACCCGCCGTCGGTGCCCGGGAGGCAACCCACTTACAGGTACTGCGGAAGCACCTCTCGGGCAAGGTCGGCGATCCGGCGCTCATTCGGGAACGAGAGCTTGCGGCCAAGATCCGCGAGGGGAACCCACGCCACATCCACGGCCTCATGATCGGGATCGTTCTCGATGGTGAGGTGTCCACCGGTCGAGACCAGCAGGAAGTGATGAACCGTCTTGTGAACGCGGTGCCCGCTGACGGTGAACCAGTAGTCGATGCTGCCCAGCGCTGCAAGGACACGGCCGCGAATGCCTGTTTCCTCTTCGATCTCACGCACCGCTGCCTGCTCGTTGTTCTCCTGGTTTTCCGGGTGCCCCTTGGGCAGGCACCACTCGAGGCGTCCACCCCGGTTCAGACGGGCGATGATCGCGACATTGAGCAGGTCGGTTGACGTGTCGACGACGATTCCGCCGGCCGATACTTCCTCCACTGTCGGAAGCGTCTGGTGGATCATGGGCGCGCTCGTCCGGCCCATTGACGCTGTCAATGGGGTGCGCTTGGGGGCGCTGGGAACGGGTCGGTCCATGTCCCCACTCTAACGACCTTTGCGGGGCGATGATGACGTGACGCCCGGGGCGGACGCGGCGGCGCGGAACGTGCGGCGTGTTGCCGTGCGCGAGCCGACGATTGGGGACGGATGCCCATCCTTGCTTCCCCGTAATGGTGTTTGGGCTGATCTCTGGCACGCTTAAACCACTATGGTGCACCTGTTGGAAAACTCCCCGCTGACCGCCCCGCTTCCGGCGGTGGTCACCGAGCTCGGTCGTCTCTTCGCCGATGCCGGCCACGAACTCTCTCTGGTGGGCGGCCCGGTCCGCGACCTTTTCCTTGGGCGCTCCTCGCCGGACCTGGATTTCACGACGGACGCCGACCCGGACCAGACCATCGCTGTCATTCGCCGCTGGGCTGACGCTTTCTGGGAGATCGGCCGGGAATTCGGCACGATCGGCCTTCGCAAGGACTCGTTCACGATCGAGGTCACCACCTACCGGGCGGAAGCCTACGATCCATCCTCCCGCAAACCCGTGGTGGCGTTCGGTACGAACCTGGAGGATGACCTTCTCCGCCGGGACTTCACGATCAACGCCATGGCGCTCCGGCTTCCCTCGTTGGAACTCGTGGACCCCTACGGCGGCGTCAAGGACCTCCACGCCGGCCTGCTGCGCACCCCGGGTGCGCCGTCGTCGTCGTTCTCTGATGATCCGCTTCGGATGATGCGCGCGGCGAGGTTCGCATCCCAGCTGGGAGTGGAAGTTGCTCCGGAGGTGCGTGGAGCCATGACGGCAATGGCCGAGCGCATCACCATCATTTCCGCGGAGCGGGTGCGTGACGAGCTGACGAAGCTGATCAACGGGGCGCACCCCCGCCGCGGGATCGACATCATGGTGTCCACCGGATTAGCCGACCACGTTCTGCCGGAGGTGCCCGCGCTTCGCCTCGAGATGGACGAGCACCACAGGCACAAGGACGTCTACCAGCACTCCCTGACCGTGCTGGAGCAGGCCTGTGAGCTGGAAACCGACGATGACGGTGCGGTGCCGGCTCCCGACTTCGTGCTGCGGTTCGCTGCACTGATGCACGACGTCGGCAAGCCGGCTACGCGGCGCTTCGAACCGTCAGGTGCGGTGAGCTTCCGCCACCACGACGTCGTCGGAGCGAAGCTAACGGCGAAGCGGATGAAGGCGCTTCGCTTCGACAATGACACGATCAAGGCTGTGGCCCGCCTCGTGGAACTGCACATGAGGTTCTACGGATATGGCGAGGCGGGCTGGACTGACTCAGCGGTCCGCCGCTACGTCTCCGACGCCGGCCCCCACCTTGAGCGGCTGCACCGGCTGACGCGCTCGGACGTGACAACCCGCAACCGCCGAAAGGCTGAGCGGCTCGCGTTCGCGTATGACGACCTCGAGGGACGCATTGCTGCGCTCGCCGAGCAGGAAGAACTGGCGGCCATACGGCCAGACCTGGACGGAGAACAGATCATGGCCCTTTTAGGCATCCGGCCGGGTCCCGTCGTGGGGCGGGCCTACCGCTACCTGCTGGAGGAGCGAATGGAGCACGGCCCGCACACCCCGGACGAGGCTGAGGCGAAACTGCGCACCTGGTGGTCCAGCCAGCCCGAAGCCGCCGGGGATGAGTCGTGAGCCAGCCGGGCGCCGCTGCCGCCGACCTCACGCCCGCCGGCACGCCGCTGCCGAACCTTTGGCTCCTGCGACACGGCGAGACCGAGTGGTCGCGGGACGGCAACTACACGGGACTCACGGACCTTCCGCTGACCGAGGGCGGGGAGCAGCAGGCCCGCGACGCCGCCGGCCGGCTGACCGGCGTCGACTTCGACGTGGTCTTCACGTCGCCGCTGCAGCGTGCCCGGCGGACAGCAGAGCTGGCGGGCTTCCCGAACGCGGAAGTACTGCCGCACGCTCATGAATGGGACTACGGCGACAACGAAGGCCGCAACAGCGTGAAGGTGCGCGAGGAGAATCCCGGGTACCTCATCTGGAAGGACGGCGCGCCGAACGGCGAGACGCTCGCCGAGGTGGGAGCTCGCGCCGACAGAATCATCTCCCGCGTCCAGGCGGGCTGCGGAACGCCCGCGGATCAGGATCCGAACGCCGTTCCCGTCCGCAACGCACTTCTGGTCGCGCACGGGCACTTTCTTCGCATTCTCACCGCGCGCTGGCTGGAGTTCGACGCCGTTGAAGGACGGCGCTTCATCCTCGGTACCGCTGCGGTCTGCGCCCTCGGCTGGGACAAGCACACGCCGGCCATCCTGCGTTGGAACATCTAATTCCGCACAGCCTGTGCCCTGCGCGCGCCGTAAGTGATGCGGCGCATCAGCCACTCCATCGGACCCATTGAGACCCGTGAGAGCAGGATCCGGCTGAAAACCAGCTGGGCTGCATAAATAACGACGGCGATGCCTGCCACCGCGGCGGCGGGCAGCTGGTCCGATAGACGCAGCCCGTAGGCCGTGAAGAGGAAGGCCATGATCAGCGATTGCATCAGGTAGTTGGTGAGCGCGATGCGGCCGGCGGGGGCGAGGAAGTCACGGAACCTGCCTCCCGTCGTCGTGCGGAAGAACAGCAGGAGGAGGCTGACATATCCGGCCGTCAGCAAGGGCGCGGTGAGCGTCGAGATCCCGACCGCTAGAACGCTGAACTGCTCAGCGTCCACATAGTTGGTGAGGTAGGCCTGGATCGCCCCGGCGGTGAGGCCAACCGGGAGGGCTACTGACGCCGTCGTCGTGAGAGCGCGGCGGGAAAGCTGCCCTGAGAGGAGTCCAACCCTTCCGGCTGCGAGACCGAGGTAGAACATCGCCAGGGAGAGGGGGCCCTGGAACAGCACGACTCCGGCAACGTTGTTCAGGAAATTGTCGACGTTGGCGAAGAATGCGGAGCCTGGGCTCTGCACGAGCGCGTCTGCGTCGACATCGAAACCCACCGGCGGGAGGCCTACCGAGGCTACGGCGACGAAAAGTCCCACCACCAGAATGGCCGATCCGACGATTCCGATCAGGGCACTGCCCGCGATGACGGCTGCGGATGTCCGGATGGAGTACGTCGCCAGCAGAATGAAGCCCATCAACGCGTACGTGAGCAGGATGTCTCCGAAGAACAGAAAGGTCCCGTGCAGCAAACCGAGGACAAGCAAGGCGGTCAATCGGCGCGACATCCGCTGAACCGGGGAGGCGGACGCAGCAACGGCCGCTTGCCACTGCAAGACGAAGCTGTATCCGAACAGGAAAGAAAAGAGCAGATAGAACTTTGCTTCGAACAGCGCTGCGACGGTGAACCGAACCGTCACATCGGCAGGAGAGTCGTGGGCGGGGCTGATTTCGCCGGCGACGGTGAACGGGTCGGCGAAGTACCAGATGTTGACCATGAGGATGCCGCCAAGCGCGAAGCTGCGCAGCGCATCCACCTCGCGAAGGCGCTTCAGCTTCACCGGTGCTTCCTTACGCCCGTCCGGAACTCTCATATCACTCTCATATTGGCCCACTAGAATCGATCTTCATCACGAGATACCGGGAACCGGTTGATTATTCGGCGGCGCCGTCTTGTGAAGGTCTCAGGAGGTATGGCAATCGTAATGGGAAAGCTGATTTCGACGCTCGGGTGGGCCGGCGCCGCCCTGCTGGCGGTAGGGGCGATTATTGATGCTTTCTCGCCTGTCTTCGAAGGTGGGGGACGCATCTCCGCGGCCTTTTTCATGATCCGCGACATGACTTACGCGTCCAGGGAAGACAGTGTGTGGACCTGGTACTCCGTGCTCTTGCTTGCAGCGGTAGGTGTGGTTTTTGCGACTCTGGCGTTGATTCGCCGGTCAAACGGTGAAAGTTCCATCCCCTACTTCTGTTTCGCGGTGGTGGCAGCAGGCATGTCAATCGACGAAGCCACCCTGTTCCATGAGAAGTTTGCGATCGCCGCCCGGTTGATGGGGTTGTCCCTGCCATTTACATTCAGTTGGCTCATCATTGGCATCCCTTTCGCAGTCACCGCGGGTGTGATCCTTCTGCTGCTTGCCCGGCGAATAGATGCCACGCTGCGCCGTCGGCTCATCGTTGCGGGGGCTGTTTTTCTCCTGGGGGCTGTCGGGTTCGAACTGCTGGGTGGAATCATCGTGAACTTCTCTGACAATCTCGCGGCGCCCGGGAGTCGATTGCTGTACCAGTTCGTCGCCATGCTTGAAGAGGGTTTGGAGCTCACCGGATCGCTGATTGCGCTATGGGCTGGCTTGAAAGCCGTCGACTTACAGTGGATCGCGCAGCGCCTGAGTAGGAAGCACGCCGTCTCCTGAGCGGCCCGGGGTGCTAAGGGAAGCCCGACCTTTGACAGCGTAATCGCCCCGCAATTTTCGCGCCAAAAAGATTTCAGATATTCCCCGAAAAGAGCTAGGCGAAGGGCCTTCCTTTGCGGTAGCTTTGAGAAGTGGCATTGGGAGATCTCAATCTCCCGGCTTTTTGCACAGTCCAGGTAAGCGCTAGATAGAAGTGGAGGTGGGATTCGGTGATTAACTTTCTCGGCGGCATGATGGCCGCGCGAACCCGCCCAGCCTCCGCCGTCGCAGCGCACTAATTTCCTGCTGAAACTGGCACTTCTCTCCTAATTACTTCTGCGAGAAGTTTCTTTCACTACTTGTGTGCCAGGCGTAGTCCGCCTCTCTTTTTCGTGCCCCCTTTAGGGGATGTGCTTTTACGCGCCATTTCCACTTCATGCACCACAATTCCAGGAGATATCCATGCCTGCTTCTCAGGTCCTATCTGTCCCCATTTCCACAGAACGCACCGCGACGCAGGTCGACGAACAGCCGCGTTCTCAGGGGGAATTCATCATGTCAGGCAATCTCACCCGCCTCGACGGCAGGGCAGGCGATCCCAGCCCTGAAGCGATCGATTCTGCAGCGGTGATGCCCGACTTCATGCAGCGAAAGGAGGTGTACCTCATGATCAAGAAACTCCGCGAAAGTGTTTCCTTCTGGAAGCGAATACAGGAATTGTCGGTCGATAGCGCCTGGGACAACGCCCAGTCCTACGCCCTGCCACAGCATCACCTGTTCATCAAGTAGCAGCGTCCATGCGGCTGTGTAGCTGCGTCCTGTCGATCCGCGAAGGAGGGTCCGATGCAAGTCATCGATCCCATTCCAGGAGAAGCCCGCGCTTCCCAGCGCGGGCTTCCGCCTTTAACGGAGCAGCAGCCCCAATTCGCCGCACCTGTCACGGAATGTAGCGGCTGTTGTGCGCGTTATATGGTCAAAGATGGTTAGCGGGCAAGAGCAGGTGTGCCCTTAAGTGACAGTGAAGGGAGGGTGCGTGGCCCCCGTGAAGCGCGTTGCGATGCTGTCGCTTCACACATCGCCCTTCGACCAGCCCGGTGGCGGAGACGCCGGCGGGATGAATGTCTATGTCCGGTCAGTGGCGCTCGAACTTGCGAAGGTCGGCATCAACGTCGAAATCTTCACGCGTGCAGCCGCCGACGGGCAGCCCCACATTGAGGAACTTGGCCCGGGTGTCCTGGTGCGCCACCTCATTGCCGGGCCTACCCGACGGGTGCCCAAAGAAGTGCTGCCCCAGCTATCCGATGACCTCGCGGACGCTATAGCGGACGCCACGGACCTCCTTGCCGACGGGCATTTCGACGTTATCCACTCGCACTATTGGGTGTCCGGGATAGTGGGCCTTACCGTTGCGAAATCACTCAAGTTGCCGCTGGTGCACTCGATGCACACCATGGCAAAGGTAAAGAACCTCAGGCTCCATGCCGGCGGCGTGATGGAACCCGAGTCCCGTATCGCCGGTGAGCACTCCATCGTCGACGGCGCCGACCGCCTCATCGCCAACACGAGTACGGAGGCTGCCGAACTCGAGTCACTCTACGGAGCCGCCGCCGAAAAGGTCGATATAGTCGCTCCGGGCGTCGACCTCGATGTCTTCCACGCACTGCATCGCCCCGCTTCCCGGGAGCGTCTCCAGTTCCCGGCCGAGGCGTTCCACGTGGTCTTCGCCGGCAGGATTCAGAAACTGAAAGGTCCGCACCTGCTCGTGGAGGCTGCCGCGGATCTGCTCGCCAGGCGCCCTGACATTCCGCTGCAGGTCAGCATTATCGGCTCAGGCAGCGGGCCGGAGGCGCTGGAACTCCAGCCGCTGATCGACCGGCTTGGACTGCACGACGTCGTCAGGCTCTACCCTCCCGTCCTGCCCGCCCAGCTTGCGCACTGGTTCCGTGCAGCCGATGTCGTGGCCATGCCCTCCTACAGCGAGTCCTTTGGTCTGGTTGCCCTGGAAGCCCAGGCCTGCGGTACGCCCGTGCTCGCAGCCAACGTGGGCGGGCTGCCCCAGGCCATCAGCGATGGACGCACCGGCATCCTGGTGGATGGTCACGGTGTTGCCTTGTGGTCAGCCGCCCTGGAGGTCCTGCACGACGACGGCGACATGCGCCGCACGCTCGGCGCCCACGCTGCGGTACACGCGCTCGCCTTCGGGTGGCAGCGCACAGCACTGTTCACAGCGCAGAGTTACCGCACCGCCGTCGAGCAGTATGAGGCCGCTCCCGCCCTCTGAACCGCGAAGGCGGCCCGCGAGCCCCCGGGTGTGCCTACGATGGAGTGGTGAATGCCGCCGAAGAACTCGCCAGTTATCTCGACTCTGTAGGTATCACCGGTAAGGTTGCCACGCCCCGACAGGACAACCTGCGGCACATGCGGCTGTTCCTTGAGGGCAATGAGCACCTCGAGTTCGGCGTGCGGCTCACACGTGAGTGGACGTTCGACGAGGTGTTCGACCTGATGCACGAGCGCGTCGGCACCAGCGCCGACCCTGCACTGCTCGAGGGTCAGGACACCATCGACGCCGGTAAGTGCGTTGCGGCGCTCGACCGTTTCGCGGACCGGTTGGGGGATGCTGTTCGCGCGAAGGGTCGCATTCTGTTCGCTACCGGCCATCCCGCCGGCCTGCTGCCCGTTCATGCTGCGCTCGCTTCCGCCGCTGAGCGGGGCGGAGCCACAGTGGTGCGGGTGCCGGAAGGCCAACCGTTCCGGGACGGTGACATTCGGCAGCTCTTCGGCGTCCTGGCATGGCACCAGTACGGCGGACTCGTCCACACCCATTACCCGGAGCCGATGAGGCTCAGCCTCGAATTGTTGGCCTCGCAGGGTGCGCTGCCGCCACAGCTGGTGGTGGCCGATCACGGCTGGGCCGGACATGCCGCGTCCGAAGGAATACCGACCCTGGGGTTCGCCGACTGCAACGATCCCGGCCTGTTTGTCTCCGAAGCGCAGGGACAGCTCGAGGTTGCGGTTCCCCTGGACGACAATCTGTGTCCGGGGCTCTATGAGCCGATGACCCGGTACATTCTCGAGCGGGCGGGACTGTCCTGACTGATGGCGACGAACGCATGTGATGCGCGGCATAACCGTCGCTCGCCCCGCTGGTAGATTGGTCGTGAGCTCACACCCGAGCCGCCCATAGTCCTGCCAGCACCCCGGAGGGATTCAGACGATGACGTCTATCCACGCCCCAGTGTCCGACCTCGACATTGCACGAGCCGCCCGCATGCGCCCCATCGAGGACATTGCAGCGACGGCGGGTATTCCTGCTGAGGCGTTGGAGTTGTACGGGCGGTACAAGGCAAAGATCGATCCCGCGCGATTACCTCGCGTCCCGGGCAAGGCGCCGGCAAGGGTGGTGCTGGTGAGCGCCATGAGCCCCACGCCAGCCGGGGAGGGCAAGTCCACCTGCACGGTGGGACTAGCTGACTCCCTGGCGAGGGCAGGTCAACGCGTGATGGTTGCGCTCCGTGAACCTTCCCTGGGTCCGGTGATGGGTATGAAGGGTGGCGCCACCGGGGGCGGCTACTCGCAGGTCCTGCCGATGGAGGACATCAACCTCCACTTCACCGGCGACTTTCACGCAATCACCAGTGCCAACAACACCCTGATGGCTCTGGTGGACAACTCGATCTACCAGGGCAATCCCCTCAATATCGATCCCCGCAGAATCACGTTCAAACGCGTGCTCGATGTCAACGACCGCGCGCTGCGGGAGGTGGTGATCGGACTCGGGGGTCCCGCGCAGGGGATCCCGCGCCAGGACGGGTTCGACATCACGGTGGCCTCGGAGGTCATGGCAGTGTTCTGTCTCGCGACCGACCTTGCCGACCTGAAGCGACGGCTCGCCGCGATGACTGTCGGTTACACGTATGACAGGAAACCCGTGACCGTGGCGGACCTCGGGGTTGAGGGTGCCCTGGCGCTCCTGCTGAAAGACGCGATCAAACCAAACCTAGTGCAAACAATCGCCGGCACGCCCGCGCTGGTACACGGTGGGCCGTTCGCCAACATTGCGCACGGCTGCAACTCGGTGATTGCCACCCGGACAGCCCGGGAGATGGCGGACGTTGTCGTAACTGAGGCCGGGTTCGGTGCTGACCTTGGCGCTGAGAAGTTCATGGACATCAAGGCGAGGTCGGCGGATGTGGCGCCGGACGCCGTCGTACTTGTGGCGACCATCCGCGCGCTGAAGATGCACGGAGGCGTGGCGAAGGATGATCTACGGGCGCCGAATGTCCCGGCGCTTGAGCGCGGAGTGGTCAACCTGCAGCGGCATGTGACGAACGTGCTGAAGTTCGGAATCACGCCCGTGGTGGCGATCAACAAGTTCGCTACGGACTCCGATGAGGAACTGGCCTGGCTGTTGCAGTGGTGTGCCGGCAAAGGTATCAGTGCTGCCGTTGCGGACATCTGGGGTGAGGGCGGTGGCGGTCCCGGCGGAGATGAGCTCGCCGCGAAAGTCCTGGAGGCCCTGGAGGCCCCCCGGTCGTTCCGTCACCTCTATCCTTTGGACCTTCCGGTGGACCAGAAGATCCGCACGGTGGCCCAGGAAATCTACGGGGCCTGTGACGTCGAATTCGCTCCTGCAGCGTTGCGCCGCCTGGCGGAGATCCGCGCCAACGGGTGGGACCGGCTGCCGGTCTGCATGGCGAAGACCCAGTACTCCTTCTCCGATGACGCCACTCTGCTGGGTGCGCCCGAGGGCTTCACTCTCCATGTGCGCGACCTGATGCCGAAGACCGGCGCCGGGTTCATCGTGGCCCTCACGGGCGCCGTCATGACCATGCCCGGACTGCCCAGGGAGCCGGGCGCCCTGCGCATGGACGTCGACGACGACGGCGGCGCAGTAGGTCTGTTCTGAGTAACACCGTCTCCGGCTCCATCCCGTCGGTACCCCACCTCGCGAACCTGACGAAAGGACTTTGAGTGAAGGCGCTCTATAAAGCCGGTTCCCAGACCGGTTTTGACCTCGTCGACAGACCGGAGCCCGTCCCCGGTATCGGGGAGGTGAAGATCCGCGTGCTGACCACGGGAATCTGCGGAACAGACCTCCACATCGAGTCATGGGACGCCTGGGCGGCTGGGATCATCCGGGCACCGCTGATTCCGGGTCATGAGTTTTACGGCGAGGTGGTTGAGCTTGGTGACGGTGTCCACGATGTGCGGGTGGGAGACCGGGTATCCGGTGAGGGCCACATTGTGTGCGGTATCTGCCGCAACTGCCGGGCCGGACGCCGTCAGATGTGTATCAGGACCGTCAGCGTCGGTGTGCAGCGTGACGGCGCCTTTGCTGAATTCGTGGTCCTTCCCGAAACCAACGTCTGGGTGCACCACGACGGCGTGACGCCCGAGTTGGGTGCGGTCTTCGACCCGTTTGGGAACGCTGTTCACACCGCGTTGAGCTTCCCCCTGGTCGGCGAGGACGTTCTCATCACCGGCGCAGGACCCATCGGGCTGATGGCCATTGCCGTAGCCCGTCATGCGGGTGCCCGCAATATCGCGATCACGGACGTCTCTGAGCCGCGCCTTGATCTCGCCAGATCCATCGGGGTCGATCTCGCCGTCGATGTGAGCAGGATGAGGATCACGGAGGCGCAGCGGGAACTGCACATGGTGGAAGGCTTCGACGTCGGGCTTGAGATGTCCGGACACCCCACTGCATTGCCCGAGATGATCGACAACATGAACCACGGCGGCCGGATTGCGATGCTTGGGCTGCCCGCGCAGGACATCACCATCGACTGGGGGAAGGTCGTCACGCACATGCTCACCCTGAAGGGCGTGTACGGGCGGGAGATGTTCGAAACCTGGTATGCGATGAGCGCCATGCTGCAGTCCAATCATCGGCTGCGTGATGCTGTGGCGAGTGTAGTGACGGACGTGCTGCCGGCGTCGGACTGGCAGAAAGGTTTCACGATCGCGCGCAATGGGCGCAGCGGCAAAGTCGTACTCGACTGGTCGTCAATTTAGGGAGTTGGGAATGTTTGCTTCAGTCAAGGATCAGTTGCAGTCAGAGCTGCAGGAGATTCGGGATGCCGGTCTGTACAAGCGGGAAAGGACCATCTCGTCTCCGCAGTCCAGCGCGATCCGAGCCGCCCTCGGGAACGGTGAAGGAGCGCGGGTTCTGAACTTTTGCGCCAACAACTACCTCGGCCTTGCCGATCACCCCTCGATCATCGAATCCGCGAAAGGCGCGCTCGACGACCGCGGCTTCGGCATGGCGTCGGTGCGTTTCATCTGTGGAACCCAGGACCTGCACCTGGCGCTCGAACAGCGGGTCTCCCGGTTCCTCGGGACCGATGACACCATTCTCTTCAGTTCCTGCTTCGATGCGAACGGCGGAGTGTTCGAATCACTGCTGGGCGCTGACGACGCCGTGATCTCCGATGCCCTGAACCACGCCTCAATCATCGACGGGATCCGGCTGAGCAAGGCGCAGCGGTTCCGCTACGCGAACCGCGATATGGCGGATCTGGAAGCGAAGCTGCAGGAAGCCTCCGGCGCCCGCCGCCGGCTCGTCGTCACCGACGGTGTCTTCTCGATGGACGGTTACCTTGCTCCGCTGCAGGAGATCTGCGACCTGGCAGAGCGGTACGACGCCATGGTGATGGTGGACGACTCACACGCCGTCGGATTCATGGGCACCACCGGCGCCGGAACACCCGAGCATGCCGGTGTATCCGATCGCGTCGACATCTATACCGGTACCTTCGGTAAAGCCCTCGGTGGAGCATCGGGCGGCTATGTGTCCGGACGCCGCGAGATCGTTGAACTGCTCCGGCAGCGAGCGCGGCCGTACCTGTTCTCCAACTCGCTCGCCCCGTCGATTGTCGCAGCCACTCTGACGGCGCTGGACCTGGTGCAAAACAGCGCGGATCTTCGCGTGCGGCTGAGCGAGAACGCGGCGCTGTTCCGGAGGCGGATGACCGAGGAGGGCTTCGACCTGCTGGAGGGCGAGCATCCCATCATCCCGGTCATGTTCGGTGACGCGGCTGTGGCCGCCCGGGTGGCCGACAACATGCTGGAGCATGGTGTCTACGTGGTCGCGTTCAGCTACCCGGTGGTACCCAGGGGCGCGGCGCGTATTCGCGTCCAGCTTTCGGCCGCACACAGCGCCGAGGATGTTGAGGCGTGTGTTTCGGCCTTTGTGACGGCCCGTCAGGCGGTGGTCCAGCAGTAACGTCGTGAACGTCCTTCCAACAGACGCCCCGGGGCGACACACTTCAGTGGGTGACGTCATACATCGCTGCGGAGATGGTCAATGCCTACACTGACGAGGATCACCCAGCCTGAAGGAGTCCTATGCCGTTCGACGCGGGCCGCCGAGCCTTCATTCTGGCCGGTCTTGGTATGACGCTGGCGGGATGTGCGGCAAAGGCGCCGCAGACCCTGCCGACCGAGAGCACGTTCCCCGCACTGACGCCCTCTACGGCGCCGTCACCGACACCACGACCCACACTCACGAGTCCGCCGCCGGAGCCGGAGCCGGCGCTGCCTACACGGGACGAGATCATCTCTACTTTCTCAGGTCTCGCTCCCCAGCACTGGGGGCTGGATGTCCCCGGAGTGGCCAGTCGTCTGCCCACAACTGCCGGAGGCGCTGCTCTGACCCTCGATTACTGCGGAGGGCCGGGAGGAAGCCAGACAGACCATACGATCCTGGATCTCCTGCGCCAACACCAGGTACAGGCCACACTGTTCCTCAACGCTCGGTGGATTGCCGGTAACCCGGGTCTGGCGAAGGAACTGGCGGGCGATCCGCTGTTCGAAATCGCCAACCATGGCACGCAACATCTTCCGTTGAGCGTGAACGGACAGAGCGCCTACGGCATACCCGGTACAACCGGACCGGGCGAGGTATACGACGAGATCATGCAGAACACCGAGGTAATCTCCGAACTCGCCGGCAAGCCGCCGCGCTTCTTTCGGTCCGGGACCGCCCATTTGGACGACGTAGCCTCCCAGATCTGCCTTGCCCTCGGCCAGACTCCGACCGGATTCAGCATCAACGGCGATGCGGGAGCGACGCTTTCGGCGCAGGCGGTCACGCAGGAAGTGGTCAGGGCTCAACAGGGTGACATCATCATCGCTCACGGCAACCAGCCGGCGGCGGGCACGGGCGCAGGGCTCGCGGCGGCAATACAGTTCCTTCAGACCGAGTTCGTTGCACTGGAGTCGCTCAAACACCCGGTGTAGGCCACTTCATTCGCCCGCCGGTGACAATGGACGGGAAGTGCCTATGCCGGCGTCTTACGTGGCCGAACGAGGACCTTCGGTGCCTTTGACCGAGGTCGGACTGCGAGATACAGGGCGCCCGCGGTCAGGAGGACCAGGGCAGCGACGACGAGCGCGGTGGCCGGGTCATCAGCCAATAGCAGTGGTATCGCGCGCCCGGGCACGGTGGCCGCGAAGACGAAGGCAACAGCGATCCCGATATAGCTGCCGATCATGTTCGCCCGGTGGGCCACGATGTTGCGGCGGATGGCGGATACCAGACCGAGCGTCACGGTGACGATGGTGAACGCAGAGAGGCCGTGTAGCCAGCTGAACTGCCCGTCGGAGACGATCCAGAAGCTGCTGATGCAGACGAAGTACATCGCGGCTACCCACGTATATCCGATGATTCGATGTGTCCGGTCGCGGCGTCGCCGGAAGATATTGATCGGCCCGAGCACCAGTACGTAAAGCGCCGCGATCACGTGGGCGGTTATCAGCGGGCTCCAGTCCATGCCTATAAGATAGGCGCACTATCCTATGAATGTATATCTGGATAGTTGCTGCCGATCTACTATCCGATGAGGAGCACCCGATGCAGCTGAACGAACTGAGCGCCGCAACGGGTGTCAGCACGGCAAGCATCAAGTTCTACCTCCGCGAAGGTCTCCTGCCCCGCGGAGACGAGATTCATCCCACCCGAGCCGAGTATGGGCCCAGGCACACCGAACGTCTTGAGTTGATCACCGGGCTTCGATCGGTCGTGGGGCTTCGGATTGACCAAATCCGGTCCCTGATCGGGCTGATCGACGATCCTGCCGTCACCCGGCTCGAACTGCTCGGCAGGACCCAGGCAATGGTATTGGGAGCACCGCCGCAGACCCTGCCCGATCTTCCGCTCGTCAGGGAACTGCTGGACGCATATTCCTGGCCGGACGTACCAACTGACGCACGCGCGGTGCTCAATGGAACGCTTCGCGAAATGGAGGCGATGGGACTGTCGGTGAGCGCCGACGTCGTACTGGGTTACGCACGCGCAGCAGATCAGGTGGCGAAGCAGGACCTGGGAGTGGTGTTCGACGAGAAGTCCCGGGACAGGACGGTGCTCGCCGTGGCGGTGGGTGTGCGTGCCTATGGCAAGTTGCTGCTGAGTCTGGTGGCACTGGCCCAGGCGTCGCGCAGCATTCAGCGTCTCGGCGGTGAGGAATCCACATGACCCTACGCAGGCTGTTCAGGGTCGCGGCGCCGCCACCATTACGGTACCGGTCAGAGACACCGCAAGGATGACCCCGGTCGCGAGCAGGCCAAGCAGAACCGGTCGGTGGCCCACTCGCAGCAGGCTCCGCAAGTGCACGCCGAGACCGAGCGCGAACATCGCTGCGGCAAGCATGAACGTCTGCACAAGCTGCGCCAGTTCCAGAGCACCTGGGGGAAGGGCGCTGACGCTGCGCACCAGCATTGCCCCGACAAATCCCAGTATGAACAGGGGGACTACGGGCGGCAGCGAAGCACCGGTCCGCGGGTCCGTCCGGCGCTGGTACATCGTGATTCCGGCGATGATCGGGGCCAGCGTCAGCACCCGGGCGAGCTTGACCGTGACGGCTACGGCCAGTGCCGTGCCGCCAACAGCTTCGCCCGCTGCGACTACCTGCGCTACCTCGTGGGTCGACGCACCTATCCAGATCCCGAGAGCCCTGTCGGATAGTCCCAGAAGTTCCCCGAGGAAGGGGACGGCGGGAATCATGAGGGTCCCGAAGAGTACTACGAGCCCGATGGCGGTCGCGACGTCTGTTTTGCGGGCTCCGGCCGCGCTCTCCGTCGCCGCTACGGCGGCCGCGCCGCAGATTGAGAATCCGGACGCGATCAGTAGGCGCTGGGAAGGCGCGACCCCCAGAAGCTTGCCGAACCAGACGGTAGCTGCGAAGGTCACCCCAACCGATGCGAGAACGATCAACAGCACACCCGGGCCAAGCCCGAGAACCGCCGAGAACGGTAGCTGGAGTCCCAGCAGCACGATTCCGCCCCGCAGAAGGTGTTTGGCGCTTACGGCGATTCCCTGGAAGAAGATCGCCGGCATGGGTAGGACATTGCCCAGTACTGCGCCGAGCAGGATGGCTATCAGGAGGGGGCTGGCACCCGGGATCACGTTGCTTCCCAGCCACGACAGGGCAGCAGCGGCAAGGCAGAATGCGAGGCCGGGAAGTATGGGCAGCAGACGCCCCGAGCGATTGCTCATGTCAACAATCTCTCACGCATCGCGGGCCGCACTAGCCAAATCCTCCTGTGAACACGAAACGCTCCCGGCATGACCGGGAGCGTTTCGTCGAAGGAGCGTCGTTTAGCGCTCAACCTCGCCGCGGATGAAGGCTTCAACCTTCTCGCGGGCGATGTCATCGTTGTACTGCTCCGGCGGCGACTTCATAAAGTAGCTCGACGCCGACAGGATGGGGCCGCCGATCCCGCGGTCTGCGGCAATCTTCGCTGCGCGGATTGCATCGATGATCACGCCGGCCGAGTTCGGGGAATCCCAAACTTCCAGCTTGTACTCGAGCGACACCGGAGCGTCTCCGAAGTTGCGACCTTCAAGCCGGACGAAAGCCCACTTGCGGTCGTCGAGCCAGGCGACGTAATCGGATGGACCGATGTGGACGTCGTCGGCGTGAAGTTCGGCTTCCACGTTGGAGGTGACAGCCTGCGTCTTGGAAATCTTCTTGGACTCGAGGCGATCCCGCTCAAGCATGTTCTTGAAGTCCATGTTGCCGCCGACGTTGAGCTGGTATGTGCGGTCCAGCGTCACTCCACGGTCTTCGAAAAGCTTCGCCATGACGCGGTGCGTAATGGTTGCGCCGATCTGGCTCTTGATGTCATCGCCCACGATGGGGACACCGGCTTCGGTGAACTTGTCGGCCCACTCCTTGGTGCCGGCGATGAAGACCGGCAGGGCGTTGACGAATGCGACACCGGCATCGATGGCGCACTGGGCGTAGAACTTCGCAGCCGCTTCGGATCCAACAGGGAGGTAGCACACCATGACGTCGACCTGCGAAGCCTTGAGCTCGGCCACAACGTCAACAGGCTCGGCGTCGGACTCCACGATGGTCTCGCGGTAGTACTTGCCCAGACCGTCCAGGGTGTGGCCGCGCTGCACCTTGACGCCCGTTGCCGGCACATCCGCGATCTTGATGGTGTTGTTTTCACTGGCACCGATCGCATCAGCAAGATCCAGGCCGACCTTCTTGCCATCAACATCGAAGGCAGAGACGAACTGGACGTCGCCGACGTGGTACTTGCCGAATTCCACGTGCATCAAGCCCGGGATGGTGGCCGTTGCATCCGCATCCTTGTAATACTGCACACCCTGTACAAGTGATGCTGCACAGTTTCCGACACCGACAATTGCTACCCGAATGGGGTTAGTTCCCACTGTTCTCCTCTTTACGCGCATTCTGAACCGCTCAGACTGAGGTTATGTTGCCTTTGCCCGCGGCGAAATCCACAGCTCACACAGTCTACTTGTTATTGCCAACACGCGTTGTGGCTCGCGCATTCCGTCGCTGTCCAATGGGAACGGGCGAAGCGGCACATCGCGGGGAGGCGCCGTCGTCGTAGCGGTTCGCTAGGCTTCGGTACATGGAGCACGAGGAGAGCCCGCGCCGCCCGGTGAGCATCTCGGTGCCCTCCCGTAAAGATCCCCTCTTGAGGCAGCTCACCGAGTCCGTCGGGGGACCGCTGGGCAGGCATGCCGCGCCCGGCCGCGTACGGCCGGCAATCTTCACCGTCGAGCGGGTTCTCATTCTCATGACGACGGCGGCGGCCCTCCTTGCAGTGTTGGTCAAGGTGCCCTGCCGAACGGATGGTTGGGCACGTCCGGAACAGTTCTACCGCGCCTGCTATTCGGACTGGACCGAAGCGTTCAGGTTCCAGGGCATCGGGAGCGGACTGTCTCCGTTCGCGGAAGGATCCGCCTTCGATGGCCCATTGCTGGTCGGGGTGGTTGCGGGACTGACGGCTCTGCTGGTTCCGACGTCTGCGGATGGAATAGTGCAGACGCAGTCAGTGGTGCAGTACTTCGATGTGAACGCTGTGGTGATTGCAGCGGCGTGGCTGGGGACCGTTGTTGCGACGATGCGGCTGGCCAGCAGGCGGCCCTGGGATGCAGCGATTGTGGCCGTTGCGCCGATCGCCGTTCTGACCGCGACCTCGAGCTGGGTGCTGCTGTCGGTTCTTCTGAGCATCCTGGCTGTCAGGGCGTTCGCCCGGCACCACTACGCGGTGGCAGGAATACTGCTCGGATTCGGTGCCGGATTCAGCGTTCACGTTGTGCTTGTTCTTGCGGCGGTGGTTCTTCTGGCCGCACGTACCGGGCGGTTCAGGGGAGCGCTGGTAACCGCAGGTGCCCTTGCCGCGGTCTGGATTATTACCGTTCTCCCATTCGGCCCTTCGCAGGCGCTCGCCCTTCCATGGGAGTACGACCCCCCGCACCTGGGTATCTCGTCCTCCGTGTGGGGGGCGTATAACCTCCTTGCGGATCGGCTGGGACTGCCTCCCATGCCGCCCGGTGCGGTGGGGGTGGCAGGATCCGTCGGCTTCGTAGTGCTGGCGGCGCTCATTGTGCTGCTGGTGCTGCGCGCTCCGCGGCGCCCCCGGCTCCCACAAGTGATATTTCTCCTCATTGGCGCCCTGGTGCTCATCATTCCCGACTATGGTCCTGAGCTCAGCCTCTGGCTACTGCCCTTTCTTGCGCTCTCCTATGTCGACTGGAGAATACTTCTTGTCTGGCAAGTGGCGGAGGTGCTGCACTGGTGGGCGCACTGGATGTTCGCCGCGCGAGAGGCCTCCGCTGGAGCTGTAGCCAACAACATCGATCCGCTGTACGTGGCTTTGGCCGTCCTCGCGCGGCTACTGGTCACCGGCTATCTGATGTACCGAGTTGCCCAACATATACTTGAACCCGAATACGACCCGGTTCGCACACTCGGAATCGACGATCCGGCGGGCGGCCCCTTCGACGGCGCTTCGGATCGGATTCACCATGCTCGGGTAGGCTTGAGGGCGTCCGCTCAGGACCCGCCGATTCCCGCACCGAAAGACCCACAGTGACACGTTCCGTCTTCCGCAGCGAACGCCTGACGCCTGAAGCTTTTGAGACGATTGCATCGGCTCACCCAGGCGTCGTCATCCCCCTGGAGCAGACCCCGCAGTGGGCTGACTTCGAGCGGAGCCTCGGCCGGGAACCGTATGGGCTGTGGGCTTACTACGACGACGACGGCGCGCCGGCCGTGTTGATGAGCCTGCTCCGGGTGCGGCGGCGATTCCGCGAATCCCTGGTGGCCATCAACGGCCCCGTCTGGTTGGGGGACCGCTCGCCGGACGCGGAGCTTCGCCTCATGCGGACGGTCCAGGCGCAGTTCGACGAGGACGTCGATACCGATCCCCTCTACGTCCGGATGCAGGTCAAGCATCCCCAGGCTCCTGCTGACGGCCCGATCGAGCACGGCTGGTACGAGCGCGAGATCGTGGTGGACCTCACGCCCAGTGAGGACGCCATCTTCAAGTCCTTCCGACCAAACGCACGCAACAGCATCAGGCGGGCTGAGCGTTCGGGTGTCGAGATACGGACTATCGAGCGGCCCGAGTGGGTCGATGTGTTCCGGCGGGACCTTTATCCGATCCTGCAGGAGACAGCTGAACGGGACGGCTTCGCAAGCTTCGGTGCTGAATACTACGAGAAGCTTCTGGATCAACTGGGCGACTATCTGCGCCTCATGGTGGCGTACGTCGAAGGCCGCGCGGTGAGTTGGCTGATCACCACCGAGTACCGTGGCTACTCGGTGTATTACTTCGCGGGCAGCACGCACGATGCCCGGAAGACGTTCGCCCCCTACCTGCTCCTGTGGGAGGCGTTCAAGCAGCTCAAGGCTGCCGGCAACACCGCATGCGGCCTCACCGGGATCGTGAGCGAGAACTATCCCCAGCTGGTTAATGTGACCACCTTCAAGCGGAATTTCTCGAAGAACGTGGTCGAAATTCCCACCACCTACGACATCCCCCTCAACCCGGGAAAATACCGGGTAGTTGCAGGGCTGCTGACGTTCCGCAGGACAGCACCGGCGAAGGGTCGCGCGCTGCTGATGGGGGCGGCGGCGTCGTTGTCGAGGCTGCGGACAGACCGCTCCGAGGCAAGGAACTAACCATGACTGACGTCGCGATTGTCGGTGCCGGACCCAACGGGCTGGCGGCCGGCGTCGTGATGGCACGGGCGGGACTCAGTGTCGAGGTGTTCGAGGCTGAGCATGCTATCGGCGGCGGCTCCCGCTCCATGGAGCTGCTCGAACCGGATCATCGCCATGATGTCTGTTCAGCGGTGCACCCGATGGCGTTGGCATCGCCCTTCTTCCGTGATTTCGCCCTCTCTGACCGCGTTCCCTTCGTTGTGCCGGCGCTGTCATATGCCAACCCGCTCGACGGCGGAAGGGCGGGGCTCGCGTACCGGGACCTCGGACGCACCGCCATGGGGCTGGGCAAGGACGGGCAATCCTGGCGGCGTCTGATGCGCCCGCTCGTGCAGCACATAGAGGGCGTGGTGGACACGGGCCTTAATTCGTTCCTGCGTGTTCCACGGAATCCTGTGGCCGCGGCCTTTCTGGGCCGGGCGACGCTTGAGCAGGGAACACCCCTGTGGGGCTTACGTTTTTCAACCGAAGAGGCAGCGGCATTGTTCACCGGCGTGGCCGCCCACGCCGTCTCCCCCCTTCCCACCCTCGCGGCCGCCGGAGCCGGCCTCACCCTGGGAGCGTTGGCGCACACGGTGGGTTGGCCGATCCCGGTGGGTGGGTCGCAGGCGCTGGTGGATGCCATGGCGGAAGATATCCGTGCGCACGGAGGGAGAATCCACACGGGCCGCCCGATCACATCGGTGAGCGAGTTCGACGGCGCACGCGCAGTCCTGCTCGACGTTTCACCCCGGGTTGCGGCCGATCTGGCCCGAGACCGGCTGCCTCAGCGCTACCTTTCCGCGCTGGAGGGCTTCCGATACGGCGACGGAGCGTGCAAGGTCGACTTCATCCTCTCTGGTCCAGTGCCATGGGCAAATGAAGAAGTACGATCGGCCGGAACCGTTCATGCAGGCGGCAGCCGCCGGGAGGTTGCGGCGTCCGAGGCTGACGTCGCTTCCGGCCGACATCCGGAGAAGCCCTATGTCCTGGTATCGCAGCCCTCTGTATTCGACTTCACCCGCGCTCCGCACGGACGCCAGATCCTCTGGACTTACTGCCACGTCCCCAACGGATCGACGCGGGATATGACTGAGGCCATCGTGCGGCAGATCGAACGTTTCGCACCGGGGTTCCGCGACGTCGTCGTCCGTTCGCACGTGATGACAGCGGCGGATCTGGAACAGTACAACGCCAATTACGTGGGCGGGGATTTCAGCGGCGGGGCGGTCACCATCCCGCAACTGCTCGCGCGCCCCTCCTTCGGACCCAACCCATGGCGCATGCCGGTTGACGGTCTGTACCTGTGCTCTGCGTCGACACCTCCGGGGCCCGGTGTTCACGGAATGGGCGGGTACCACGCGGCCAGATTGGCGTTGAAGGACGTCTTCGGGCTGCCGGTGCCGGAGTTGGGGATGCGCCGTTGAACTGGTCCTGACCGGACCATTTCCGGCTCAGGAAGCGCAAGAGTAAGCTTGATCACGATCGCAACTAAATAACGCCCTTGACCCGCAGCGGGAGAGTTCTGCCGTTGACTTCACACACCGGTAGGCGCCGTAGGAGCAAACCCTCCCCAGGAATCTCTCAGGCCCAGCACCGCAGCGGAAAGGCAACTCTGGAAAGCAGGACAGCCGAGCCCGGCTGTCCTCACCGACGGTGCAATGCGGACCTCGCGTTCGCGGAATCTCTCAGGTCCAATACAGAGTGGGGAGGAACTCGACCCTGGTTCGCGCATGTTGCGCACACTGATCTACGGAGTTCCCATGACCCACCTGACGGAATCAACCTTCTCCGACCGACACATCGGTCCCCGCTCCGATGATGCCGAGCAGATGCTGAAGGTTCTCGGCTATCCCTCTCTGGACAAGCTCGTCGATGTCGCCGTGCCGGCGAGCATCCGCATCGACGAAGGCCTGGACCTTCCCTCCGCGCTCAGTGAGCCGGAAGTTCTGGCCGAACTGCGCCGCATCGCGTCGAAGAACAAGACCGCCGTCCAGATGATCGGGCAGGGCTACTACGACACCGTGACACCACCGGTGATCCGCCGTAACGTTCTTGAGTCGCCGGCCTGGTACACCGCGTACACGCCCTACCAGCCGGAGATCTCCCAGGGCCGCCTCGAAGCGCTCCTGAACTTCCAGACCATGGTGCAGGACCTCACCGCGCTGCCCATCGCCAACGCCTCACTGCTCGATGAAGCGTCCGCGGTTGCCGAGGCCGTCCTGCTCATGCGCCGGTCGGGCAAGAACAAGGGCAGGACAGTGGTGGATGCGGATTGCCTGCCGCAGACCATCGCCGTTGTCAGGGGTCGCGCGGAAGCGCTCGGCTTCGAGGTGGAGATCGCGGACCTGTCCGAGGGTCTTCCTGACGGTGACATCAACGGCGTGGTGCTGCAGCAGCCCGGTGCTTCCGGCGCGCTGTGTGACCACACCGGCATCATCGCCACGGCGCACGACAATGGTGCGCTGGTGACGGTTGCCGCTGACCTTCTGGCGCTGACCCTGATCACTCCTCCCGGTGAGCAGGGTGCGGATATCGCCGTCGGCTCTGCACAGCGCTTTGGCGTTCCGCTCTTCTTCGGCGGACCGCATGCCGCGTACATGGCTGTCCGCAAGGGTCTCGAGCGGATGCTCCCCGGCCGGCTGGTCGGCGTGTCCAAAGATTCCGACGGCGCTCCCGCGTACCGCCTCGCGCTCCAGACACGCGAGCAGCACATCCGCCGCGAGAAGGCGACTTCCAACATCTGTACGGCCCAGGCACTACTCGCCATCGTCGCGAGCATGTACGGCGTCTACCACGGACCTGACGGGCTGAAGGCAATTGCAGAGCGCGTGCACGGGAAGGCTGCGAAACTTGCCAGGGCACTGCCCGGAACTGTTCACACCTCCTTCTTCGACACCCTCCTCGTGAAGGTCGACGGCGGCGCCAAAGACATCGTCACCAAGGCGGAAGAACGCGGGATCAACCTGCGCTTCGTCGATACCGACCATGTCGGTATCTCCTGCGACGAGACCACCACGGATGCACACCTGGAGATCCTCGCCGGAGTGTTCGGCGCGGACCTTCCGGATGGAGCCGAGGGAACCATTCCCGCGGAACTGAAGCGGACGTCGTCGTACATGACCCACCCGGTGTTTTCGCTTCACCGCTCCGAGACGCAGATGCTGCGCTACCTGCGCGGTCTCTCCGATCGGGACCTCGCGCTTGACCGCACCATGATCCCCCTCGGTTCCTGCACCATGAAGCTGAACGCGACGGTCGAAATGGAGCCGATCTCCTGGCCCGAGTTCGCAACCATCCACCCGTTCGCGCCGGAGCACCAGACCGAAGGCTGGCGTGAGCTCATCGGTGACCTCGAAGCGCGCCTCGCAGAGATCACCGGCTACGCCGGGGTGTCCATCCAGCCCAACGCAGGATCGCAGGGAGAGCTGGCCGGACTCCTGGCCATCCGGAACTATCATCTGTCCCGCGGTGATGAAGCCCGTAACGTCTGCCTCATCCCGTCGTCGGCGCATGGAACAAACGCAGCGTCCGCTGTGCTCGCCGGCATGAAGGTGGTGGTGGTCAAGACAGCGCAGAACGGCAACATTGACCACGACGACCTCCAGGCAAAGATCGAAGCGAACAGCGATTCCCTGTCCGCGATCATGATCACCTACCCCTCAACGCACGGCGTCTTCGAGGAGGACGTGCGCTGGGTGTGCGACCAGGTGCACGCCGCCGGTGGCCAGGTCTACATCGACGGTGCCAACCTGAACGCCCTCGTCGGTCTTGCCAAGCCCGGTGAATTCGGCGGCGACGTCTCCCACCTCAACCTGCACAAGACCTTCTGTATCCCGCATGGAGGCGGGGGACCGGGCGTCGGTCCGGTAGCCGTAGCGGAGCACCTGGTGCCGTTCCTGCCCGGAGACCCGAACAGCACGCAAAGTGCAGCGGGCGTTCCCATCTCCGCCTCACGGTTCGGTTCGGCAGGCGTGCTCCCCATCTCCTGGGCCTACATCGCCCTGATGGGCAGTGAGGGACTGACTGCTGCCACCAAGTCCGCCCTCCTCGCGGCCAACTACGTTGCCGCCCGCCTGAACGAACACTTCCCGGTGCTCTACTCGGGTGAGAACGGCCTGGTTGCGCACGAGTGCATCCTTGACCTCCGGGACCTGACGGCCAAGACCGGCGTCACCGCAGAAGACGTCGCGAAGCGCCTCATCGACTACGGCTTCCACGCGCCGACCCTGAGCTTCCCCGTTGCCGGCACGCTCATGGTCGAGCCCACGGAGTCAGAGGACCTCGCAGAGCTCGATCGTTTTGTGGACGCGATGATCGCGATCAAGGGGGAGATCGACCGCGTAGCAACGGGCGAATGGCAGCTCGAGGAGAGCCCGCTCCGCCAGGCGCCGCACACCGCGCAGGCACTCATCAGCGACGACTGGGCCCAGGCCTACTCGCGTGAAGAGGCAGCATTCCCGCTGCGGTCCCTGCGCCATGACAAGTACTTCCCGCCGGTCCGTCGTGTCGACGGCGCCCATGGAGACCGGAACCTCGTGTGCTCGTGCCCGCCCCTCGAAGCTTTCGAGGACAACGCCGAGTCCCTTCACGAGAACACCGGAAACTAAGGAAGTCTCATGACCAAGCAGACAGCGCTCTACGCGCAGCATCAAGAACTCGGCGCCGCCTTCACCGACTTCGGCGGCTGGCAAATGCCCCTGAAGTACCGGAGCGAGCTGGAGGAACACCATACGGTGCGGCGTGCGGCGGGCATCTTCGACCTTTCACACATGGGCGAGGTGAAGGTGAGCGGAGCGCAGGCGGTACAGTTCCTCAACTACGCACTCGTCGGCAACTTCGCAGTCATGCCGGTAGGCAAGGCCAAATACTCCCTGATCTGCACTGAGGACGGCGGAGTCATCGACGATCTCATCGTGTACCGCCTGGAGGAGGACGAGTTCCTGGTTGTTCCGAACGCCTCGAACTCCGACACCGTCGCCGCGGAGCTGCAGCGCCGGGCGGCTGACTTCGAGGTGAAAGTTCAGGACCAGTCGGAAGATACAGCCCTGATCGCGGTACAGGGGCCTAACGCCGAGGCGATCCTGCTCGGTATGGCCGGCGCAGCAGACGCCGAGGCGATCACTTCACTGAAGTACTACGCCGCCGTCACAGTGGAGCTGGCAGGGCTCACGGTTCTCCTCGCCCGGACCGGTTATACCGGCGAAGACGGGTTTGAGCTCTTCATCGAGAACGGGCAGGCGCTGCAGTTGTGGAAGGCCGTGACCGAGGCCGGCGCTGAACACGGCCTTGCGCCCTGTGGGCTGGCTTCGCGGGACTCGCTCCGGCTGGAGGCAGGCATGCCGTTGTACGGACACGAGCTGGGGCTGGATACCAACCCCTTCGAGGCCGGCCTCGGCGGCGTCGTCAGCTTCAAGAAGACCGAGGACTTCGTGGGCCGCGCCGTGCTCGAACCACTCAAGGGCGGAACTCCCAGCCGGAAGCTCGTGGGTCTCCGTGGATCCGGAAGGCGTTCTGCCCGCGCCGGGTACGGCGTCGTTCAGGACGGACGCACGGTTGGAACAGTGACGTCCGGCCTGCCAAGCCCGACGCTCGGCTACCCGGTGGCGCTCGCCTACGTGAACTCCGAGCTGAGTGAACCCGGTACGGAACTGGAGGTGGACCTGCGCGGCCGCCCCGAAGGATTCACCGTGGTGGAGTTGCCCTTCTACAAGCGTCCGGACCGCTCGTGACCATCAGCGCCTTCGACCTGTTCAAGATCGGGATAGGACCGTCTAGCTCGCATACCGGTGGACCGATGACCGCGGCATACCTGTTCACCAGGCTGCTGGCGGAGCAGGAGCAGATGGGGCAGGTCACGCGGATCTCGGCTGAACTGTTCGGTTCCCTCGGTGTCACCGGTCATGGCCACGGGACGGTCAAGGCCGTTCTGCTCGGCCTTGAGGGTGAGCAACCCCATCTCACCGATCCCGAGCGCGCGGAACCGCGGGTCGGCGAAATCGAGTCGTCCAGGACACTGCGGCTCGGCGGGGTTCGGGATATCAGCTTCGACCCGGAAGTTGACCTCGTCCTGCACCGCAGGCAGCGCCTGGATTACCACACCAACGGCATGCGTTTCACGGCATATAACGCTTCCGGAATGTCTCTACTGGCCCGCGAGTACTACTCAGTCGGCGGCGGTTTCGTCCTGGATGAGGATGAAATCAACTCGGACGTATCCGTCGGCTCGACTGTTCCTCTGCCCTACCCCTTCGAATCGGGGGCCCAGTTGCTGGACATTGCGGCAGCAACAGGTAAGCCCTTCTCCGGCATCGTCTTTGCCAACGAATTGGTCTCCCGGTCCGAGGAGGAGGTCCGAAGCGGCTTGCTCGAGATCTGGGACGTCATGCAGGACACCATCCGCCGGGGGTCCTCGACCAGCGGCATCCTTCCAGGTGGGCTGCATGTCCGACGCAGGGCGGCACGGCAGCTGGAACTGCTCCGTAAGGAAGCGGACCCGAACGATCATCTCAGCACCATGGAATGGGTCACCCTGTTTGCGCTTGCGGTGAATGAGGAGAACGCGGCAGGCGGCCGCGTAGTCACCGCACCCACCAACGGTGCCGCCGGCATCATTCCCGCCGTTCTGAAGTACTACACCGATTTCGTCCCGGGAGCCGACGACGACGGCGTCATCCGCTTCCTGCTTGCCGCCACTGCCGTCGGCGTTCTCTTCAAGAAGAATGCGTCTATCTCCGGCGCAGAGGTGGGCTGCCAGGGGGAGGTCGGCTCCGCTTGTGCAATGGCGGCGGCAGGGCTCGCGGAAGTGCTCGGAGGCACTCCCGAACAGGTGGAGAACGCTGCCGAGATCGGCATCGAACACAATCTGGGACTCACGTGTGATCCGGTGGGTGGACTGGTGCAGATTCCGTGCATCGAGCGAAACGCGGTCGGTGCGATGAAGGCGATCACCGCCGCCCGCATGGCCGTGCGCGGGGACGGTCAGCATTTCGTGTCGCTCGACGCCGCCATCAAGACGATGCGCGAAACGGGTGCGGACATGATGGACAAATACAAGGAAACGGCCCGCGGGGGGCTGGCCCTCAACGTGGTGGAATGCTGAATGGCGCTACCGACGCGGGTCGAGATTGTCCCTGGGGGCGGCGTCGTCGACCGTCTGCAGGGACTTGTTGCTCCTCCGGCAACGATCACGGTCACCTGCCTTCCACACCATGGTCCGGAGGAGACCGTTGGCCTCGCCGTGGAGCTTTCGGGTCTCGGCTATCGCGCGGTGCCGCATCTCGCGGCCCGTACGCTCACGTCCCGTCGGCAACTCATGCACTTCACGACGCGCCTCGCTGACGCCGGGGTGCGGGACATTTTCGTGATCGCCGGCGATGACAAGGACCCGGAGGGACCCTACGGCTGGAGCATGCCGGTCATGGAGGAGATCGCGGACGTCGGCGGGTTCAATACCGGTTTCGCGGCCTACCCCGAGGGTCATCCCTCAATTTCTGAACCGGAATTGACCCAGTTACTGCTGAAGAAGCAGCAGCTGGGCAGCTGGGCCGTCACCCAGATGTGTTTCTCGGGCGATGTCCTCAACCGGTATGTCGCCCGACTGAGGTCCGACGGTGTGACTGTGCCGGTGTGGGCAGGGGTCCCGGGGCGGGTGCGGCGGACCCGGCTCATTGCGTTGGCCGGTCGAATCGGCGTCGGTCCGTCACTGAAGTTCGCCAAGCGCAGCGGATCGCTGCTCCGTTCTGTTCTGGCGCCGTCGTCGTACGATCCGGCGCCGTTGGTTCGGTCCATCGAACGCAGTAACGCGTTCGCCGGGGTGCACGTCTACAGCTTCAACGACTTCTCGGGGATTCCCCGGGCCTGAGCCCGGATTCAGTCGCCCTTCACGTTCACGATCTGGCGGAGGGTATGCCGGATGCGGACCAGGTCCCGGGCGTCCTCCATCACCACGTCGATGTCCTTGTACGCCGCCGGGATCTCATCAATGAAGGCATCTGTATCGCGGTATTCGATGCCTCGCATGGCTTTCCTCAGTTCCTCACGGGAGAAGGTGCGACGCGCGGCGCTTCGGCTGTATTCACGGCCCGCACCGTGCGGAGCGGAATTCAGGGCCGGTGCGAAACCGAGGCCCTCCACCACGTAGGACGCAGTGCCCATGGACCCTGGAATGAGCCCGGGGCGGCCGGGGGAGGCATCGATCGCACCCTTGCGGCTCAGCCAAACCTGCTTGCCGTAGTGCGTTTCCTGGGCGGTGTAGTTGTGGTGACAGTTGATGCGCTCGAGTTCCCGCACTTCACCGTCGGTCCATCGGGCGAAGCACCCAATGACGCGGTCCATCATTTCCTCGCGGTTCAGCAGGGCGAAGTCCTGGGCCCACCGAAGCTGGCGGATGTATTCCTCGAACTCTTCATCACCCTCCGTGAGATAGGCCAGATCGTTGTCCGGCAGGGAGATGCGGCGTTTGTCGCACAGATCCAGGGCGACCCTGATGTGCCGCTGGGCGATCCGGTTTCCCACACCGCGTGATCCACTGTGCAGGAAAAGCCACACATTGTCGTTCTCATCGAGGCTGACCTCGATGAAGTGGTTGCCCGATCCCAGCGACCCGAGCTGCAATGCCCACTGCTTTGAATACGACGCCGGATCGAAACCCGCGCGCTCAGCGTCCCGTGCCAGCCGATCGACACGCGGCTGCGCGGAGTCAAGCACGCGCTTGTTGCTGTGACCGGCGGAGAGCGGAATGGCCCGCTCGATGGACTGACGAAGTACCTTGCGGTCCAGCCTAGCCAGGTCTTCAAGGGTGAATTGGGTTCGTACAGCGATCATCCCGCAGCCGATGTCCACGCCCACCGCAGCTGGAATGATCGCGCCCAGGGTGGGGATGACCGAACCTACGGCGGCGCCCTTCCCGAGATGCGCGTCCGGCATGCTCGCCAGATGAGGGTAGATGAACGGCATAGAGGCCGTCTTCAGGTTCTGCGCCCGAGTCTGGTCATCGAGGATGCTGGCGAAGTTCACGTACGTGGGGCTGACGTTTTCCATGATCGTCCCATCGTCCTTCACCTGCACCAGAGCTTCAACCAACCTTTCCCCAAGGCCTGCGGGAAATCATGAAGCGATTCCTTCCCAGTGGCGGCTGGGAAGACCCGTCCGCAGGAGGATCCATGGATATTGAGATAGTCGGCGCCCTGGCGATCATGGCCGTGGCAGCCGCCGTTGGCCTGACAACCCGCCTTGCAGCGACGAGTCAGCGCCGGATCACCCCTGAACCTGCAGAGCTGTCCTCTGCCGACCGTCGCCTGCTCCCGTACCTCAAGCTCACTCCGGCGCAGTGGCTATCGCTCACGGACTTCCAGCGTGCCAACCTGCGCGAGAGGGCTCACCGGACGATGAGCTAGGCCGGAACGCTGATCAGTCGTCGGAGACGGCTTGCTCCTTTGGTAGTGACGGGGATCACCACTTCAAGAGGATTGGCACCAGCCCCGGAGCCGCCGAGTGCCTTCGGTGCTGCAAACGCAACTCTTTGCGCCGGGCTTGGGCTCACGGGTGCAAGACTTAAGCTGTGGCACACCTTGACGTTTCCAACATCGATTACTTCCTCTCCGACGGCCGCCAGCTGCTCAACGGCGTCTCCTTCAAAGTGGGCGAGGGCCACAAGACTGCGCTCATCGGCCCCAACGGAACGGGAAAGACCACCCTCCTGCGTATCGTTGCCGGTGACATCACCGCCGATGAGGGGGCCGTGACGAGGTCCGGCAGCATGGGCATCATGCGTCAGTTCGTTGGCCAGGTCCGCGACGACACCACCGTCCGTGACCTTCTGGTGTCGGCCGCCCCGCCGGTGCTCGCCGCAGCTGCCAAGCGGATCGATGACGCCGAGCTGGCCATGATGGAGCACGACGACGAACCCACCCAGATGCGCTACGCCCAGGCAATCGCCGACTGGGGAGACGCCGGCGGGTATGAGCTCGAGACGACCTGGGACGAAGTCACGATGGCGGCCCTGGGCGTGCCCTATGATCGCGCCCAATACCGTGCAGCGTCGTCGCTGTCGGGCGGTGAGCAGAAACGGCTGGTGTTGGAGGCCCTCTTCGCCGGACCAGATGAGTTGCTCCTCCTGGACGAACCCGACAACTATCTCGACGTACCCGGCAAACGCTGGCTGGAAGCAAAACTGAACGAGTCGAGCAAGTCCGTGCTCTTCGTCAGCCACGACCGCGAACTGCTCGACAATGCGGCGACGCGCATTGTGACGCTGGAGCCCGGGGCCCTAGGTGCTTCCAGTTGGGTGCACGGCGGCGGCTTCAGCACGTATCTCCAGGCGAGGGCCGATCGCAACGCACGGTTCGAGGAGCTCCGGCGTCGCTGGGATGAGGAGCACATCAAGCTCAAAGAGCTCGTGAACATGTACAAGAACAAGGCAGCGTTCCGCTCGGACATGGCCAACCGGTACCACGCCGCCCAAACGAGGCTGGCGAAGTTCCTTGAGGCCGGCCCGCCGGAAGCGATCCCCATCGAGCAGAACGTCAACATGCGGCTCAAGGGCGGACGCACCGCCAAGCGGGCGGTGGTGGCACAAAAGCTCGAACTGACCGGGCTGATGAAACCGTTCAGCACGGAGATCTGGTTCGGTGACCGCGTCGGCGTCCTCGGTTCCAACGGCTCCGGCAAATCACACTTTCTGCGGTTGCTTGCAGCAGGCGGAAGCGATCCCGACAAAGAACATGAGCCGGTCTCCGAGGTGAGCATCGCTCCGGTGCCGCACACCGGCGTCGTGAAGCTGGGAGCACGCATCCGGCCGGGGTTCTTCGCCCAAACCCACGTCCGTCCGGACCTCCTGGGGCGCACCCTGCTCGACATACTGCACCGCGGCGACGATCACCGGTCCGGGCTGGGGCGCGAAGCCGCTTCCGCAGTATTGGACCGCTACGGGCTCGCAGGGCAGTCGGAGCAGTTGTACGACTCCCTGTCCGGCGGACAGCAGGCGCGATTGCAGATCCTGCTGCTTGAGCTCTCCGGTGCGACCCTTCTGCTCCTCGATGAGCCTACGGATAACCTCGACCTCCATTCGGCCGAGGCGCTGGAACGGGCTATCGACGCCTTCGAGGGAACCGTGCTCGCAGTGACGCACGACCGCTGGTTCGCCCGCGGCTTCGACCGGTTCCTGGTGTTCGGCGAAGACGGCAAGGTGTACGAGTCCGAGACCCCGGTGTGGGACGAGGGCAGGGTGCAGCGCGCCCGGTAGGTGCATGGGCAGTTAGGTCCTGATACGCCGTGCTGTGTGTAGACCGACCCGGTCACGGCACATAGGGTTTATGGGTGCAGAACAACGTCAACCCCGCCATGTGGGCAACCTTTGCAATCTTCGGACTCAACGGCCTGGTCTTCGCCAGCTGGGCGGCGCGAATTCCGGCCGCCTCCGACGTCCTCGGACTGAGTGACGGTGCTACGGGTGCGCTGCTTCTGGTCGCCGCCATCGGTTCAATGATTTCCCTCCCACTGTCCGGGGGAATCGCGGCCCGGATCGGAACCGCCAACACCGTGAGGGTCGGCGGAGTAGCCGCAACCATTGCGGCCTCAACGATCGCCGCAGGACTGATCGCGGAGTCGGTTCCCCTCGCAGCAACCGGCCTCTTCATCTTCGGCCTCGGTATCGGCTTGTGGGATGTCGCGCAGAACCTTGAGGGAGCCGACGTCGAACGCCGGCTCATGCGCACCATCATGCCCAAATTCCATGCAGCCTTCAGCGGTGGTGCCTTCATCGGTGCGCTCGCCGGTGCCGGGCTCGCTGCCGCCGGCGTGGAACTATCCACACATCTTGTGGGTGTTGCGGTTCTGGTGCTGATCATCTCGCTGTGGATTCCGCGTTACTTCCTGCCGGAGCACTCCCACGAGGAAAAGCACGACGACGGGGCCTCCCGCCGCAGCGGACTCACAGCCTGGAGGGAGCCGCGCACGCTTCTCATTGGTTTGGTGGTGTTGGGTGCCGCGCTGACGGAGGGTGCCGCGAACGATTGGGTAGCGAAGGCCACGGTCGACGGGCTGGGCGCGGATGAGGCTGTCGGTGCCCTGATGTTCGGCGTCTTCGTCGCGTCCATGACCCTGTTCCGATTCATCGGTGGAGGGTTCATCGACCGGTTCGGCAGGGTCCGGGTGCTGCAGGTCAGCCTGGCATCGTCACTGGCCGGCCTGGTGCTTTTTGTTTTCGCACCGAACGTGATTCTCGCCGGACTTGGGGCCGTTCTCTGGGGAACCGGTGCCGCCCTCGGCTTCCCGATGGGTATGTCCGCCGCCGCCGATGAGCCGCGGCTTGCGGCCGCTCGGGTCTCCGTCGTGTCGACCATCGGCTACATGGCATTCCTGGCAGGGCCGCCCCTGCTTGGGTTCCTCGGAGATCAGGTGGGCATCCGTAATGCGCTGCTGGCAGTCGGCGTGGCCGTCCTGGCCTCATTCCTCGTGGCTCCCGCGGCGGCCGAGCGCAAGGCCGGGGAACCGGAAGGAAGCCGCATTCCGTCCTGATGCGGCCGCCGTCGTACTGAGGATATGACTCCAGATATGCGGAAGGGCGGGCTGCTTAGCGCAGCCCGCCCTTTTCCCTAATGGCGTCCGGGACGGCCTTGATCGGCGTCGTTCCGGCGGTCGTTGTCCCGGCGCGCGTCGTCGTTCCCCACCAGGGGATCGATTTCATCTGCGTGGCGGGCGCGATCTTCGGTTTCGCGGCGTAGTCCCTGTGCGTCCGCCTGGCGCTGTTCTGCCTCCTGGCGCAACCGCTCGGCGTCGACCTCGGCCTGCTGGGCCTCAGCGGCCGCACGGGTAGCGTGGGCCTCACGCTCGCGCGCCTCGAGGTCCTTGACCTGTGCTTCTTCACGAATCTGGTTGGCACGCTCGTGATCCTTCCGGCGCTTCTCCTGATCGTGTTGCTGCTTGCGCTTGCGTCCAAGGAAAACGATCAATCCGATGATGAGGAGCACTACGAGGATCCCGATGATGATCCATACCCATGTCATTGCGTCCATTGCCTTCGCCTTCCTGATGAATGGCTGCCACGCCGGGCGAGCCAGTATTCGGGGCGCCCGATAGGGACGTCTAGTAGTAACTCTTGACCTGTACTTGAGGGTCGTCAAGGGGTGGCTGTTATGCCGCCGTCTGGCCGCCGCCGAAGAGATCCTCCCTGAGGACGACGCCGGCAGCCGGCGTCGTGGCTATGCTCAGAAACGCTGCCCTCATCCGGGCACGGTAAAGCGTGAAGGAAGAGCAAGTGGAGCACAGTGCATCGATCGAGAAGTTCTCGGTAACGCAGAAGATCACGATGATGGTGAACCGGTACGAAGTGCGTTCGGTGGACCCGAGCGGCAATCCCGGTCAGCTCATGGCCCTCGCGCAACAGAAACGCGCCGCCTTCAAGGAGGAAGTCCGCTTCTTCGCCGACGAGTCACGGCAGACGGTGTTGTTTTCCTTCAAGGCGCGCCAGCGGCTGGACCTGGGCGCGACCTATGACGTGCTGGACGCGCAGGGGAACCCGATCGGCAGTTTCCGCAAGAACTTCGGGGCGTCGCTGCTTCGTTCCACGTGGCAGCTTGATGCACCTGGTGTCCAGGCCGTCGGGAGTGAGCGCAGCCAGGGAGTTGCCATAGCGCGCAGGGTGTGGGAGATCGTTCCATTCCTTGACGCCATTCCGGCGCCCTTCCTGTTCCATTTTGACTTCCGTGACCCATCTGGGCAGCTGGTCCTCACCTCGGAGCGGCGCGCCTCCCTCCGGGACCGTTACGACGTGACGGTTCCGGGTGGTCGTTTGGACTGGCGGGTAGCGGCCGCGATGGCGGTTGCATTGGACGCATTGCAGTCCCGTTAGAGGACAGTCCAATTCGAATAGCGGACACAAGCTGTCCGTGATGTGCTTCACCCTCCCTTGCCCCGAACTTAGGTTTGACCCATGACAATCATCCAGGCCGAAGGTCTGAAGAAAACGTACAAATCAAAGAGCGGACCGGTGCATGCACTCGCCGGTCTCAACCTTTCAGTTCCCCAGGGAACGGTGAAGGCCCTGCTCGGTCCTAACGGAGCAGGAAAGACCACCGCGGTCAAGGTGCTGACCACCCTCATCAAGCCCGATGAGGGGTCGGCGCACATTGACGGCATCGATGTCGTCCGCAATCCGAAGGCGGCTCGGAGAATCATTGGAGCATCCGGTCAGTATGCGGCGGTCGATGAAAACCTCACGGGGTTTGAGAACCTGGAAATGGTGGGCAGGCTGTATCACCTGGGGGCCAAAACCGCGCGGAAGCGGGCACAGGAACTCATCGAGCAGTTCGAGTTGACCGAGGCGGGAAACCGTCCGGTCAAAGGCTTCTCCGGTGGTATGCGCCGTCGGATTGACCTTGCCGGTGCCCTGGTTATCAACCCGAAGATCCTGTTCCTTGACGAGCCGACCACGGGTTTGGACCCGCGCAGCCGGCTCGCGCTGTGGGAAATCATCACGAAGCTCGTCAATGACGGCACCACCCTCCTGCTGACCACCCAGTATCTGGAGGAGGCCGACCACCTGTCGGACGACATCGCGGTGATCGACGGCGGCAAGGTCATCGCCGAGGGCACGTCGGACGAGCTGAAGGCCCAGATCGGCGGTCACAGGGTAGTGGTAACTCTTGTCGACGAGGCCGACGCCGGAGCCGCACGCGACATCTTGGCACGCCACGGCGACGGCACGCCCCTCGTGAACGACCGCACAGTGGAGGTGTCCGTCGTCGAGGGCCCACGCGCGCTGCAGTACGTGCTGTCCGATCTGGGGCAGGCGAACATCAGGCTGCATGATGCCGGGATGCGCAGACCCACACTAGACGACGTCTTCCTCACGCTCACCGGCCACAAAGCCGAAGACGAGAAGACCCGGAAGATTGACGCTGAATTGGAGAATGCACAATGACCGCGGTCACCCAACCCGCCTATGGGAGCGTAGGGTCTCCATTGACTCAGCTGATCTCTGATGGGTGGATCGCCACCCGCAGGAACCTGATCAAGATCAAGCGGGTCCCGGAGATCCTCGTCTTCACCATTCTCCAGCCGATCATGTTCGTTCTGCTCTTCAGCCAGGTGTACGCCGGTGCCATGAACGTGCCCGACTACGTGAACTTCCTGATGGCGGGTATCTTCGCGCAGACCGTCATCTTCGGTTCCACCTTCTCTGGTGCTGCCATGGCTCAGGACCTGAAGGACGGCATCATCGACCGCTTCCGGACGCTGCCCATGAGCCCTGCAGCGGTACTGATCGGCAGGACCAACGGAGACCTCGTCATCAACAGCATCTCCATGCTGATCATGATGGGAACGGGCTGGCTGGTTGGATGGCGCGTGACCACGTCTTTCTGGGGCTTCCTGGGCGGCGTCGCGATCCTCCTCCTCTTCTCCTATTCCTTCAGTTGGGTCATGGCACTCCTGGGAATGAGTGTGCGCAGCCCGGAGGTCATCAACAACGCGTCCTTCATGATCCTGTTCCCGCTGACTTTCATTTCCAACGCCTTCGTTCCGATCCACACCATGCCGGAGGTACTGAAGAACATTGCGGAATGGAACCCCGTATCCGCCCTTGTCGAGTCGGCGCGGATGCTGTTTGGGAACACTAACCCGGAATTCCCCGAGCCCACCGCGTGGACCCTCCAGAACCCGATCATCACTGTGATCGTCGGAATTGTCGTGATGCTCACCATCTTCGTCCCGCTCTCGGTGAAGAAGTTCAAGTCAATCAGTTCCCGCTAGGACCTAGGCACGACGACGGCGGCATCCACGTGTCGCCGTCGTCGTTTCCCGGCGGCACATCTCAGGGACGGTGCCGCACCCAACCGCGGCGGCCCGCTTCCGCGATGGCAGCAGAGCGGGTCTCCACACCCAGCTTGCGGTAGATGTGCAGGAGATGGGTCTTGACCGTGGTTTCGCTGACGTAGAGCTTCCGGCCCAACTCACGGTTGCTCAGCCCTGCGGCCAACAGTTCCAGGATCTCCGCTTCTCGCGGAGTCAATGCGCCTTCGGGTTGTTGCATCCGCTTCAGAAGGACGGACGCCACCGGCGCGGACAGCGCTGCCTGACCCTGGGCGGCAGCCCGGATTGCGGCGTACAGTTCCTCCGGCGTCGAATCCTTGAGCAGATAACCCGTGGCGCCGGCGTCGATGACGCGGACAATGTCGGCGTCAGAGTCATAGGTGGTGAAGACGAGGATACGTATGCCGGGAGCGTCGGCTGTTATTCGCCGCGTTGCTTCGATGCCGTCCATTCCTGCACCGATGGCGAGATCCATGAGGACCACGTCGGGCTGCAGGGCCAGGGCCTGGCGTACGCCGTCTGCTCCGTTGGCGGCTTCGCCCACTACTTCGATATCGGACTGCGTCCCGAGGATGGCGCGTAGTCCGGCGCGCACAACGTCGTGATCGTCGATCAGCAGAATCCTCATGAGGGGTCATCCTGCCGCGGCAGCCACGCTGTGATCACTGTGCCGTCGCCGGGTGAACTCTCCACGGAAAACGTGCCGTTGAGTTGCTCCGCACGCTGGCGCATCGCGCGTAGTCCGTAGCCGTGGTGTTCAGCGGCCGGATCAAAGCCCCTGCCGTTATCGAACAAATCGAGGCTGATACCGTCCGGAACATACGTCAGGGTGAGTACCGCCGTGTCGGCGCCCGAGTGCAGCCTCACGTTCGCCGCTGCGCTCTGGGCTATGCGGAGGAGGGCATGATTGATCTCCGGGCGGAGGTCATACTCCTCTCCCGTGACGGTGACCTGAAGACCCGGCACCTCAGCTGTAGCGGACCGCAGCGCCTCGGCAAGCGTCCGGTTACTGAGTTGCGGGGAGGTGAGGTTGTGTACCAGGCTGCGTGCCTCCATCAGACTGCCGCGGACGGATGCCGTGGCCTTTCCCAGATGTGACCGCGACGACGACGGCGCGACGTCCCACAGCTGGTCTGCTGCTTCCAGAAGCAGCACCGACTGGGTCAGATCCTGAGTGACTGTGTCGTGGATTTCGCGGGCGAGCCGTTCACGTTCGGCCAGTGCGCCCTCGCGCTGCTTGCTGGTGCTGAGTTCCGCCTGCGCCTCGGTGAGCTCATCGAGAAGTTTCTTTCGTGCGAGGCTTTCCTGCTCAACCCTGTTGTACACGGCCAGCATGAGTACAGCCACAGCCACCGGCCCGACGATGAGGGTGATGTCCAGGCCGCCGGTGAGGCGTGCCAGAGCGATCATCATCACCGCGACAACCACTATCAGGGAGAGACGGGCCGCCCATCCCTTGAGGAGATGCCGGCACACGAAGAACAGGGGAAAGGCGCACCAGAGGAAGCTCGGTGCGATATAGGCGACGATTCCCCACAACAGCAACACCGCGAAAAGCCAGCCAACGGCCGTTCGACCCGTCGATAGAAAAATGCTCCCTGCGGCATATAGAACAACGAGGAGAACGGACAGGGCCAGCAGAACCACCCACTCGCCGTCCAGCCCGTGTGACAGCAGGTACCGCACCGCGGACGTTATCAGGAGCAGGTAGAAACCGGCATGCATCCACATCAGAACGGTGGCCCTGCCGGGCAACTGCAAGGTCATGGGGGGCCGATCGGTAGCGGGAACTTCTTGGATTTTAGCCTGCGGAGAATTCAACTGCCCTCGTCCAAAGGTAGGAGACGGACCTGACTGTAGGTCGTACCCAAAGGTGGTCAAACAGGGGATGTACCGATGTGTCCAGCAGCGGGACACTGGAGGTCCAGTCAGCGTCCCGACCAGTCAAGGAGTGTCATGTCCAATACTCATCTTCCCCGCGCGTCCTTCGCCTTCCTCTCGGCGGCGGCGCTTGCCGCAGCCCTCGTCTCGTGTTCGTCACCCGACACGGACACCGCCGAGCCGGCCGCAGAGGTGACCTCGGAGTCTGCAGCTCCTGCAACCGAGTCTGCTCCCGCCGAGTCCGCACCGGCTGAGTCGTCCGGTGAGGCCGTGCTCACCATGCCGCGGCTTAGCATTCAGGCAGCCACGGAAGCCGCTCAGGCTGCTCTCGCGCAGTGCCAGGAGGACAATCTCGGATTCGTATCAGTCGCGGTAGTCGACCGGTTCGGTCAGGTACAGGCCATGCTGCGGGGAGACAACGCCGGTGAGCACACCATGGAATCGGCACGGTTGAAGGGTTATACCGCCGCAGCCTTCGGCTCGAATACCTCCGAACTCACGGAACGCGCTGCAGGAGACGGTGCCACGATCCGCGACATTCCGGGCACCCTGTTCCTTGCGGGGGGCGTGAGCGTGAAGGCCGGGGAGGCGTCCATCGCCGGCATTGGAGTCGGCGGTGCCCCGTCGGGCGAGGCGGATGAGGCATGCGCCCAAGCGGGTCTTGATGCCATCGCGGACTCCCTTGCAGGCTAGGTTTGCCGGGCTGGCCTGGACGGCGTTCCTGCTGCTCAGTGTCGGCTGCACCGGCCCGGCGCCCCCCGGGCCGCCACCAACGACGACGCCGGTCGCCTCCCCAACCGCGTCGCCTACTTCGCCCGTGTCACCGTCGTCCGCAGCGTCACCGTCGTCTGCAGCGTCACCGCCGGCGCCAGCGACGACTGACGGGCCTGAAGAGGCGCCACCGGAGCCGTCGATCGTGCTTGCAACCCAGGCATCGGGAGACTCCCTCGCCTTCGTGGACCCGGCCGATCCCGCGAATCCCCTCGTGGCAAGTGTCGTGGTCGGGCAGGCACCGTGGGACGTGTTCGTCGCGGGGGGACAGGCGTTCGTCTCCACAGCGGAAGGCGTGGCGGTAGTCGATCTGGACGATCGGCGTCGTACTGGGTTGATCCCGTACGCAAACCCGGCGGGCCGTATCGAGTATGGGGAGTACCGGGCCGGCGGTACCGGCCTCGTAGCCAGCGCCGACGGCGCGTTTGTCTACGTGGCCGTGCTGCGGGCGGACGGTACCTCCGTGCTGGAGAAGATGGATGTCACGGCCGGCAGGACCGTGGATTCAGTGGAGGTGGGGCTGCGTCCTTTCGACGTCCTGCTATCGGGGGACGGTGCCCAGTTGTACACAATCGACCATGATTCCTTCTCCGTACACGTGGTCGACGCCGAGTCCCTCGCAGCACGCCGGATCGAGGTGGCGCCGTTCGGGATTCAAGGCGGATTAGCCTCCTGGGAAAAACCCCACTACGCAGCCATCGACGATGCGGGCAACCTTCTCCTGCCATACCAGGGCCTTGCGCTCGCCGTCGTCAATCCCGCTTCGGGCGCCGTGACGGTGGAGAAGATGACCGCGAACTCCCATCAGCACGGCACGGCCATCGTGGAGGACACGCTGCTGGTCATAGGGACGGGAGCGTTCGGCAACTCGACAGGCACGCCGAATTTCACCGTGCGTGACCTCGCGACGGATGCCGAAGAGATAGTGCCGCTAAAGCGGCTGCACGAAACAGTAGCGCCGTGGGTTCATCCGGAGACCGGCAGGCGTTATGCACTCCTCTCCGGCGGCTACACACGGGACGGGTTTTGGGACGGCATCACCGTCATCGACCTGGAGACATTCGAGCAGCAGGAGCTTGCAGTGCCGGGCAGGCCGCAGGCGCTCGCCGTCGTGCCCTCCGGACAGCCCTAGCAGGGGTCATCCTTTCGACGTAGTGGGTTCGGCGCAGAATCATCCCCCCGGTCGGCGCCGCGAACGGCAAAGCTTCGTAGGGTTGAAGTAGTCCAAAAATCCCCCTTCCCCAAGGATGCCCATCATGATTGAGGCAGCAGAACTGTCCAAACGCTACGGCGCCAAGACAGCAGTAGACGGTATTTCCTTCAGCGTTAAGCCGGGACAAGTGACAGGTTTCCTCGGACCCAACGGCGCCGGCAAGTCAACGACCATGCGCATGATCGTCGGGCTCGACAACCCGTCGGGCGGCGACGTACGGGTCAACGGAAAGCACTACGCACAGCACTCAGCGCCGCTGCGTGAGGTCGGCGCGCTGCTCGACGCCAAGGCTGTCCACACCAAGCGCACCGCGTATAACCACCTCCGTGCCATGGCGGCTACCCACGGCATTCCGAACAGCCGGGTCAAGGAGGTCATCGAAATGACCGGCCTGGGTCCCGTTGCGAAGAAGCGAGTAGGCGGGTTCTCCCTGGGCATGGGCCAGCGGCTCGGTATCGCTTGCGCCCTCCTCGGGGATCCGCATACGGTCATCCTCGACGAACCCGTCAACGGGCTGGATCCGGAAGGCGTCCAGTGGGTTCGTCACCTGGCGAAGGGGCTCGCCTCTGAAGGCCGCACGGTGTTCCTCTCGTCCCACCTGATGTCGGAGATGGCGCTCACCGCGGACCACCTCATCGTGATCGGCCGGGGCCGGATCATTGCGGATGCCCCGATCAAGGAAATCCTGGCCGGCCACGGTCAGACCCGCGCACGCGTCCGCACCGACCGCCCGGCGGACCTTATCCGGGCGCTTGCCGCGGACGGCGTTTCGAGCCAGCAGTTCGAATCTGACCTTCTGGAGATCACCGGGGCCGACTCCCGCCGCATCGCTGAGGTCGCCCTCAACCATCAGATCCTCGTCTACGAACTGACGCCGCTTCAGGCCTCGCTCGAGGACGCGTATATGCAGCTCACCTCCGACGAGGTCGAGTACCACTCACACACTCTTCCGCAGGCCGGCGTCACTGCCGGTGGCGGAGCCGGCCTTCAGGAAGGCAAGTAGCCATGGCACACACCGCCACCGCACCGAGCCCGCAGGGGACCACCAGCCACCGCCGACCGACTTCAGGATCCGGCGTCAATTTCGCTCGCGTCCTCAAGTCCGAGTGGATCAAGGTGACCACAGTTCCGTCCACGATGATCCTGCTATCCATCACGCTGGTCGTGATGATCGGACTGTCCGCGCTCTTCGCATGGTCAATGGCAACAAGTCAGGCCTCCGCTGAGTCATTCACGTCTTCCGACCCGGAAATCGCGGCTCAGCTCGCCGCGACCGACTACGGCGAGATGGCGCTGACCGCACCCAGTGCCGGCATCATCTTCGGCCAGCTCCTGATTGCCTCGCTCGCCGTTGTGCTGATCGCATCGGAATGGGGGACGGGGATGATCCGGTCGACGATGGTCGCCGTGCCCAAGCGAATTCCGGCTCTGCTCGCGAAGAACCTCATCATCGCCGCCATCGCCTTCGTGGTGGGCGCAGGTGCAGCCTTCATCTCCTACTTCGTGGCGCAGCCGCTCCTCGCACCCGAGGACATCGACTTCGCAATCACCACCGACGGCGTCCTGCTCAGCATCGTCAACACCGGTTCCGTACTCGCGCTGATGGCCGTAATCGCCATGTCAATCGGCGCCCTCCTGCGCAACACCGCCGGCGGCGTCGTGACGGCAATCGGCCTGCTGATGGTGCTGCCCATCATCGTCCAGATCTTCTCCGGCCTCGCGGACTGGATCCCCGACGCAGCCCGGTTCCTGCCCAGCAGCGCCGGTGAGGCGATGGTGGCCGTCACCACCGTGGAAGACGGCCTGACTCAGTGGCAGGGCGCTCTGGTGCTCGGCGGCTGGGCCCTTGTACTCCTGGTCCTCTCGCTCATCGTCACCAAGAAGCGGGACGTCTAGCGGGCTGAAGAAGCACACCCAATAAGCTCACTCCATGAGTGAAAAAGCCTTGGTGAAGGAGACGTCGGAGCGAACGGCCGCCGTCTCCTTCACCGAGATCAATGCACGACGACTCGGACCCATCCGCCGGTACTTCCGGTCGCATCCGCGGATGATGGATGCCGTCGTCGTTTTCCTGTTTCTCCTGGCCAGCCTGCCCAATGTCGTCCTGCCTGTTGAAGGCGCCCCGGGTTGGTGGGCCGCCCTACCCATTTGTGCAGCAGCACTCGTCCTGTTCTTCCGCCGCATCACGCCGCGGACAGTACTGGTAGCACTGTGCGTCATCGAACCGGTCGCCCTGCTCTACTCGGATGCCCGCTCCACCGTCGGCATCGGAATCTGGTTTGCGTTATATGCCGTCTCGGTTGCGTTTCAGCTGCGCACGGCGATCGGGGCCTTTGCCCTCGCGCTTGTCGCCTCGGTTCTGCCGCTCGCCTTCATCCCCGACATCGTCCCCGGAGAAGCTCCCTACCTGGTGTGGGTCATCATGGGCTTCGCTGTCATGTGGTACGTCGTGGCCGTCGGCGTCGGCGTGACCATCCGCCGGGAAAGGCTCCATGAGAATGAACTGCGTGAGTGGGCGGAGCGGAACGCCGAACTCGCCTCCGCCAATGAACGGAACCGGATTGCCCGGGAGATGCATGACGTGGTTGCCCACTCGCTTTCCGTGATGATTGCACTGTCCGACGGCGCCGCCGTCGTCATGAAGCGCGATCAAGACCGTGCGCGCGACGTGCTGAGCGAACTCTCGGCCACTGGGCGTACCGCGCTCGCGGACATGCGGAGGGTCCTCGGCGTCCTTCGGGAAGGACCCGACTCCGCGCCGTTGGCACCGTTGCCCGCGGGCGGTTCACTGGCGGGGCTTCTCGAGGGATTCCGCGCCGCCGGGCTGCCCATCCGCGTGCAACTCAGCGGACCCGGGCTGCCGGAAGATGCTGCGTTCCAGATGACCATCCACCGAATCATCCAGGAGTCGCTCACCAATGTGCTGCGCTACGCCAAAGCCGTGACAACGGTTGACGTGCTGATCGCGCGGTTGGGCTCCACCGTGAGGGTGCGCGTCTCCGATGACGGCCGGGGCGCCATGGACCCTGTGCCGTCGGTCGGCACCGGTCAGGGAATCGCCGGCATGCGGGAACGGGCGGCCATCTACGGCGGGACGGTAACCTGCGGACCCGGACCGTCCGGCGGCTGGATCGTCACCGCTGAACTACAGATTCCACAAGAGAACCGTCAGGAGAAGTCTGCGTGAGTGAACCGATAAGAGTCCTCCTGGTGGACGACCAGCCGCTCCTCCGAATGGGTTTCCGGCTCATCCTTGAGGGCGAGGAGGACATGCATATCGTCGGGGAAGCGTCCGATGGCGCCGAGGGGGTGCGGTTGACCGAGCGGCTGAAGCCCGACGTCGTCCTCATGGACGTGCGGATGCCAACTATGGACGGCATCGAGGCGACCAGACGCATCACTGACTCGGGCAGCTGTGCCCGGATCATCATCCTGACGACCTTCGATCTTGACGAGTACGCGTTCGCCGGCCTGCGGGCCGGGGCCTCGGCCTTTCTTCTCAAGGACGTTGCACCGAACGAGCTCGTGCACGCAGTGCGGGTGGTTGCCAGCGGGGACGCCGTCGTCGCGCCCAGGGTCACCCAGCGCCTCCTCGAGGAATATGTGCGCTCCCAGCCGAGCGCGCCGAAAACTCCGCGGGACCCGTTGCTGCAGGATCTGACCCCGCGTGAGCTCGAGGTCCTCGGCGCAATTGCCGAGGGCCTGTCCAATGCCGAGCTGGCGCACCGGTTCTTCCTCTCGGAAGCCACCGTGAAGACACACGTCCGCCGGATCCTCACCAAACTGCACCTGCGCGACCGCGTCCAGGCCGTTGTCTACGCCTACGAGACCGGCCTGGTGACGCCGAGCCAGGGACTCGATTTCTGACCCGCTGCGGCTTGTAGGCTTGCAGTCATGACTGCCGCTCATGCTCACATTGCCGATCTTGGCGCCTACGTCAGCGCTTCGCCGTCGAGTTTCCACGCAGCTCATGAAGGCGGTGCCCGACTGCGGACTGCCGGATTCACCCAACTGCACGAGGGTGATGCCTGGGACGGTGGACCGGGCCGGTATTTCGTCGTCCGTGACGGCGCCCTGATCGCATGGGTTGTTCCGTCGACGGCAACCGAGACCACCGGGTTCCACATACTGGGAGCACACACTGACTCGCCCTCTTTCAAGCTGAAGCCGAAGCCGACCACCGGACGCCACGGTTGGCTGCAGGCCGGCGTCGAAATCTACGGCGGTCCGCTGCTCAACTCGTGGCTGGACCGCGAGTTGGCACTCGCCGGGCGGCTCGTGACGCACGACGGCGTCGAGCACCTCGTGCACACCGGGCCGCTCCTGCGCTTCCCCCAGCTCGCCATACACCTCGACCGTGCCGTCAATGATGGCCTGAAGCTGGACAAGCAGCAGCACATGAACCCCGTGTGGGGCCTTGGCGATCCCGGGCGGGCTGACCTCCTGCAGCTCCTGGCCGTGGACGCCGACGTGGAGGCAGCGGATGTCGGCGGGTTCGACGTCGTCATCGCCGACACCCAGCAACCGCGGGTGTTCGGCGCGGAAGGCGAGTTCTTCGCCTCCGGTCGGCTCGATAACCTCTCCTCGGTACACGCCGGGCTCACCGCACTCATCCACGCGACGAAGGACGACGCCGGGAACGCACCGATCGCGGTGCTGGCCGCCTTCGATCACGAGGAGGTGGGCAGCGGTTCGCGCTCGGGGGCGAGCGGGCCGTTCCTGGAGGACATCCTGCACCGGATCTCGGCGGGGCTGGGCGCAAGTGAAGAGCAGCGGCGGCGCTCTTTCGCGGCCTCATTCTGTGTCTCCGCTGACGCGGGCCACGCCGTCCATCCCAATTACGCCGAACGCCACGACCCCGCAAATCATCCCGTCCTGAACGGTGGACCGCTGCTGAAGATCAACGCTAACCAGCGGTACACCACTGATGCTCCCGGCGCAGCCTATTGGGCCCGGTTGTGCCGCGACGCAGATGCTCCGTACCAGGAGTTTGTGTCCAACAACGTGATGCCGTGCGGGTCGACCATCGGACCGCTGACAGCGACCCGACTGGGCATCCGGACGGTCGACGTCGGAGTTCCGTTGCTGTCAATGCACTCCGCCCGCGAACTGTGCGGCGTGGAGGATCCCTACCAGCTGACCCGCGTTGCGCGGCGCTTCTTCACTGTTGCCTAAGCTGTAGTGCTTATCCACAGGCGGTTCGGTGACCCGTTTACAGTCCGGTAGTATTGATAAGTCCGTGCCGACGTGGAGCCGCTGGAAGTAAAGCGGTAACAGCTGCACGGGTCAACGCAAAAGAACCTCCTGTTGCGGAAGGACCGCGACCGTTTAGCCCAGAGGAGGTGGGTTCACAATGCGTGCATATGAACTGATGGTAATCATCGACCCCGATGTCGAGGAACGTACCGTTGAGCCAACACTTGAGAAGTTCCTGAACGTTGTACGCAACGGCGAAGGCACTGTAGACAAGGTGGACATCTGGGGACGTCGCCGCTTGGCCTACGACATCAAGAAGAAGTCCGAGGGCATTTACGCCGTCGTCAACTTCACCGCTACCCCGGCTATCGCAGCTGAACTTGACCGCCAGCTTGGTCTGAACGAGACCATCATGCGCACCAAGATCATCCGCCCCGAGGAGCAGAAGGTTTCTGCCGAGTAGTTTCGGCTTTCAACCACGTCCACCCCGGTGGACCAGTGACCGTAGGAGGCACCATGGCAGGCGAGACCACAATCACGGTCGTCGGTAATCTCACCAGCGACCCGGAACTTCGTTTCACCCCGTCAGGCTCCGCAGTGGCTAATTTCACCATTGCATCGACGCCGCGGACCTTCGACCGTCAGTCCAACGAATGGAAGGACGGCGAAACGCTGTTCCTCCGGGCGTCGGTCTGGCGTGAAGCGGCTGAGAACGTCGCGGAGACCCTCACCAAGGGAACCCGCGTTGTTGCACAGGGCCGCCTCAAGTCACGCTCGTATGAAACCAAGGAAGGCGAGAAGCGCACCGTCATGGAGCTGGAGGTGGACGAAATCGGTCCATCCCTGCGCTACGCATCCGCCAAGGTAAGCCGTACCCAGCGCTCCGGCGGTGGCGGCGGCTTCGGTGGGGGAGACAGCGGCGGCTTCGGCGGCGGCGGCTCCAACCAGGGTTGGGGAGGCGGCGGCCAGCAGAGCCAGCCGGCTCAGGACCCCTGGGGTGCACCGGCCGGCGGTAACTCGTCCGGTTGGGGCAGCGGCCCGGATTCGTCCGAACCGCCCTTCTAGACCTTCCACGAAGCGTCGCCGCAGCGGCGTCGTCTTCACCACGTAATTCCCATCCCGCAGAACCGTTCTGCGGGCTCCACCAGACATAAGGAGCACCACGATGGCTAAGGCTGAACTTCGTAAGCCCAAACCAAAGTCCAACCCCTTGAAGGCCGCTGACGTCACCGTCATCGACTACAAGGACGTAGCACTGCTGCGTAAGTTCATTTCCGACCGCGGAAAGATCCGTGCGCGCCGCGTTACCGGCGTGACCGTGCAGGAACAGCGCAAAATCGCCCAGGCAATCAAGAACGCCCGCGAAGTTGCACTCCTGCCTTACTCCGGCGCAGGCCGCGGCTAAGGAAAGGAACACACCATGGCAAAGCTTATTCTGACCCAGGAAGTCACCGGTCTCGGAACCGCAGGCGACGTCGTCGAGGTGAAGAACGGTTACGCACGTAACTACCTTCTGCCCCGCGGTTTCGCTCTGACCTGGACCAAGGGTGGCGAGAAGCAGGTGGAGTCCATCAAGGCTGCACGTACTGCTCGCGAGCACGCATCCCTCGAGGACGCCCAGCGCCAGGCTGCTGCCCTCCAGGCAAAGCCGGTCAAGCTGACCGTCAAGGCCGGCGAGTCCGGCCGCCTCTTCGGAACCGTAAAGGCCGAAGATGTCGCAAAGGCTGTCGAGGCCGCTGGCCTCGGCTCCATCGACAAGCGCAAGGTCGAACTGCCGGCCCACATCAAGTCGACCGGCAGCTACCAGGCGAACGTCCGTCTCCACGAGGATGTTGCCGCTGTTATCGACCTGGATGTCGTAGCCAGCTAGATCAGTTTCGCTCAGGGAAGGCCCTGCTCCTTTGGAGCGGGGCCTTTCGCGTGTACTGATGCCGAAGGGCGCATCGGTGCGCATGCCCGTCCCCGTATATGTCCGGGCCACCATCAGGGCCTGAGAATAAACGGCCGTCACGGCGCTGCCCACCCATCCCCCGCACATATACCCAGCTAGCTGTGGAGTTGTGGATATTGGGTGCATAAAGGGCCGGCCGTAGGGCCAAATTCACCTTCTGTCAACACGGAACCAGCGGGTGAATGTTGGGCTCAGAAAGTTTTTCTCCACAGGCTGTTCGGAACGTCTTGCCTAGTCAAACCGCTGTTGTGAGCGGGCGACGGAGTAAATCCACATAGATATCCCCAGCCTCTGCACACAACACGCCGAACAATTACCCACTTATGCACACCCCCTGTGGATAACTTGCTTGGCAGGGTGGCGCTTGGGCACTAGCGTTACGGGGTATCCCATCCCGCGCAAGGCTGTCGGTGGCGGCTGGTACCTATGGTTATTCAGCTCGGATCCATCGCCCCCAAGGGCTTGGGAACGGGATTTGGGGAAGTTTCGGGAAGGAAGGCCGCACTAGTGTCTTTGACTCATGCGGATACATCAGAAGATACTCGCTCCCCGGAATTCTCCCGGACACCACCGCAGGACCTGGTGGCGGAGCAGTCCGTCCTCGGCGGCATGATGCTTTCCAAAGACGCCATCGCAGACTGCGTCGAGGTACTGCGTGGAGTGGACTTCTACCGCCCGGCCCACGAGAGCATCTACGAGGCCATCATTGACCTGTATGGTCGCGGGGAGCCGGCTGACGCCGTCACCGTCTCGGATGAGCTAACCAAACGTGGCGAGATTTCACGGATCGGCGGCCCGGCTTACCTGCACACGCTGATCCAGTCGGTTCCCACCGCAGCCAACGCGGGCTTCTACGCGGAGATCGTCCGTGAGCGCGCCGTCCTGCGTCGCCTGGTGGACGCCGGGACCAAAATCGTTCAGCTCGGCTACTCCAATGACGGGGAGGTCGATGACATCGTCAACGCTGCCCAGGCTGAGGTTTATGCGGTTGCCGAGCGGCGTACGGCTGAAGACTATGTGCCCCTGAAGGACATCATCGAGGGCACGGTGGATGAGATCGAATCTGCCGGCCATCGCGGGGAGGGGATGACCGGCGTACCCACGGGGTTCTACGAATTCGACGAGCTCACCCAGGGCCTTCACGGCGGGCAGATGATCGTCATAGCTGCGCGACCAGCCATGGGTAAGTCAACATTCGCACTCGACTGGGCCCGGTCGGCTGCGATCAAGCACAACATGACCACAGTGTTCTTCTCCCTCGAAATGGGCCGGAATGAGATCGCTATGCGCCTGTTGTCCGCCGAGGCCACGATCGGGCTGCAGGACCTCCGTAAGGGCACGGTCAAAGACGAGCAGTGGGGCAAGATCGCCACCACCATGGGCCGCATGAACGACGCCCCGCTCTTCATCGATGACAGCCCGAACATGTCCCTCATGGAGATTCGTGCCAAATGCCGTCGCTTGAAGCAGAGGCACGATCTCAAGCTGGTTGTCCTTGATTACCTGCAACTGATGTCCTCAGGTAAGCGCGTTGAGTCGAGGCAGCAGGAAGTCTCCGAGTTCTCACGAGCGCTGAAACTGTTGGCCAAGGAACTGAACGTCCCCGTCGTCGCCCTGTCACAGCTGAACCGTGGCTCGGAGCAGCGTACTGACAAGCGGCCCATGGTGTCTGACCTTCGTGAATCCGGATCGATCGAGCAGGACGCTGACATGGTCATCCTGCTCCACCGTGACGACGTCTACGACAAGGAGTCGCCACGCGCCGGTGAGGCGGATGTCATCGTTGCGAAGCACCGTAACGGACCTACCAAGACGCTTGTGGTCGGATTCCAGGGGCACTATTCGCGCTTCAACAACATGGCGGCTGACACCGGCGGGTTCTAACCAATTCAGTCCGTCAGGGCAATCGGCTCGGTTTGAGGCGGTGCGGCACGCCAGCCTGTGCCGGAACGAGTTCTACGGGGCTCACGAGCACGGCCGCGCCAGTATGCAAGGAACCGGTGGAGAGCGGCTGACATCGAACGCCACCGCGCCCGCGCATTGCCGCATGTGCTCCGGGGGCGAGCATCCTATCCATCCATACACACGGGTGGGCCGGCCTGCCACCCCTCAAAGTGACGCTGTCTCCGCCGGACTCCAGTGCGAACTCCTGCCCGATGAGCGGTGCCAGGTGTGCACCCCTCAGAATCACATTGCGGCGCGTCAGCAGGGGATCGAAGGGACCGGCTCCCAGTTCCGCTGCGATAGCTTCCAGGGCTTCGACCGGGAACAGGGTTACGGCCGCGTCCATGTGTGCGGCCTTTCCGAAGAACCTGTCACCCACGATGCCCTTGCCCGCTACTACATCGGCTTTGTCGGCGTCGAGGGTGCTGACCTCGGCAGCGCCGTCGCGGGCCCTGCCGAAGTAGGCGTGCTGCGGCGACACCAGCAGATGAAGTATTTCGACGTTGTACCGGTACTCGGACATGTACACAAACTAGCGGTTCACCGGGAGGAGGACCGCCATGGGGGATCGGGCAGCCTCTGCAGCAAGCCGCTGCGGAGACGGAAGCAACGTGCATGATGGACTCATGAGCGTCGAGGCGTCTGCAGCAGACCCCGCGGACACACCCTACGACACCGCAGGGAATGCACTCGGCCGTCGATCAGTGGAGTTGGTCCGACGCGTCCAGGATGATTCGGCCCGCTGGATCATCAGGCTGATGCTCGCCGGGCAGCACCATGAGGTGACTTTCGCCGGCCTGAAATCGCGGCCCCTGGATCTCCCGGTTGCCCTATCGCGTCACCTTGTCGGCTTCACCGGCGGTGAGGAGCTCGCACCGGTGCGACCGAGCGGCAGCTCGGGAGCTGCCGGCAGTACATCCCTCGCACAGCGCGCAGGAGCACCTGCGGCGTTGTCGGCCATGCTCCGGCATCTCTCGGACCAACTCCTCGTGGGAGACCTCGCCGTCCGGCTTGAACTGCCCGATGCCATTCACCAGCTACGCGTGACCTGCCGATCCCTGCGGGCCCTGCTGAAGGCCGCGGCACCGTTCCTGGAGCGCAGCCGCAGGCGGGAAGCTAGTCAGCGGCTGAAGACTCTCGCCAGGGTATGCGCACCGGCGCGTGATGCTGAGATCACGGCACAGTTGCTCACCATGGGCCTAGATTCACTTACCCCTGTGAACGAGGACCTGATCACCCATCTGCAGGAGCTTGCCTTCGCTCAATACACCGAGGGGTCCCGCGCTGTCAGGCAGGTCCTGCAGCAGAAAGAACACCATGATCTGTTGACGGAGATGAGCGCCTTCGCGCTGAATCCGCCGCTGACCGACAAGGTGACCGGCCTGACCGCCCGTCAACTTGCCAACAAACTCCTCCGACGAAGCCTGCGGGGCGTCCTGGAAAGCGCGGCTGAGCCGCCGGACCACGCCCTGTCTTCGGATGAGGCGGTGCTACAGCGCGCACACAACGTCCGCAAAGCCGCCAAAGCGGTCCGTTATGTTGCCTCGGTGCTGCACGGCGCGGGAATCAAGCCGCAGAAGGACCTACACAGGGCGGCGAAGACCAGCAAGCGGTACCAGCGTGAACTCGGCGCCATCATCGACTCCTGGGTGGTGCTCAGGTGGCTCTCGAGCACCGCAGACCGCCAGGCCGGTGAGGGTGACCGCTACGACCTGGGTCTGATCCAGGGAGTCGCGGCCGCCCGGTACCGGGACAGCCTCCGGCATTCCGGGGAACTGATCGACGAATTCCTCTCGCAACTGGCCGACGGCTCACCCGCGTCCTAGCCGCCGGCGACGGACTGGATGATCATCACCTCTGATCCGGGGGTGACGGATGTGGCAAGCCCGTCCACCCGGCGGACGTCCTCGCCGTCCACGTAGACGTTCACGTACCGGCGCAGTGCGCCTGTCTCGTCGCGGATGCGTCGCGCCAACACGGGCCTGCCCTCTGAGAGGGCGTCGAGTACGGCGGACACCGTCGCCGGTGCGTCGACCGGAACCTCGACGGCCGACCGGTCCTCGACCAGTGGCCGCAACAGCGTCGGGATGAGCACCGTCACTGCACTCATGGCGAGGGGACAGGTGCAGTAGCCCCGACGACGACGGCGGCACGTACGCACAGTACGTCCGGCAGGTGCGCTGCCACTTCCGTGAAGGTCTGGCCCTCGTCAGCGCTGGCGTAGACCGTTCCGCCGCGGGTGCCAAAGTAGACGCCGACTGGTTCTGCTGTGTCCACGCCTGCGGCGTCGCGCAACACGGCGTTGTATTCGCTGGAGGGTAGGCCGTTGTCGAGGCGGGTCCAGGTGGCTCCGGCGTCGTCTGTGCGGTGAACGGCAAGGCGCGCATCCGGTGGGATGCGCTCGCCGTCGGCCTTGAGCGGGATTACCCACGCTGTACCACCGCGCCGCGGGTGGGAGAGCATCACGAATCCGAAGTCCGCGGGCAGTCCGTCGGCGATCGATTCCCACGTTTCCGCACCGTCATCGGACCGGTAGACACCGTGGTGGTTCTGGGCATAGAGCCGCTCCGGGTTTTCCGAGTCGCGGGCGATCTTGTGAACGCACTGGCCGAACTCCGGATTCGGGTCAGGCATGAAGTAGGCCGAGATGCCCTTGTTGCGGGGTTCCCAGGACTGACCGCCGTCGATGGAGCGGTAGACGCCGCCGGTGCTCATGGCCACGTGGACGGTGTCGTCCACCGGGTGCGGTATGACGGTGTGAGCTGCCGCCCCGCCGAATCCGGCTCCCCATTCCGAGCGATGCGGGTGGTCCCATAGCCCCCGGTTGAGCTCGAAGTGCTGTCCGCCGTCGGTGGATTTCCACACCGAGATCGGTTCGCAGCCGGCCCAGACAACGCCGGGGCGGTCTTCGGAGTCCGGCTGCAACTGCCAGATCCGGCCAAGGGCGGTCTCGTCTGATTCGGCGAACTTGATGGCACCCTGCTCGGGTTCGGACCAGGTGGAGCCGAGATCGTCGGAGTAGACAACAGTTGGGCCCCAGTGCCAGTCCATCATCCCGACGAGGATTCTCGTCCTGCCGCCGCGCGTATCGATACCGATGCTCGGGATCTCCGACATCAGATGGTGAGGCTGGGACAGGGTCCAGTTCTGCCGGTCCGTGCTGGTAGCCAGCCACAGACCCTTTTTGGTGCCGATGGCAATGACGGTGGTTTCCATGAGTACTCGATTCACCGGAAGAGGAGTACGCGGCCGCCGTGGACACACCATCACATGACCGACCGCATGTGGACACTGTAAACAATGGCACAGCCGCCTTGGGCTGTACAGAGGTTTTTGAAGGAGAGGTCCCCTACAGTCCGGGCGCCGCTCGCCGGAACCGTAGGCCGATAAGCTTCTGCCCATGGCCGTGTACATTGATCCTCCCCTCTGGCCTGCGCACGGAACCGTTTTTTCCCACCTGATCTCGGATGCCTCGCTGGAGGAACTGCACGCTTTCGCAGCGGAAGCCGGCATCCCGGAGCGGGCCTTTGACCTTGACCACTACGACGTGCCCGCCCGCCGATACCGCCAACTCGTCACGCTCGGCGCACGGGAGGTCGACGGCGGCGCCCTGGTTCGTATCCTCATCGCGAGCGGATTGCGGGTTCCCGCACGACGAAGGCCTGCCAAAATCCAGCAAGCCCTGCAGGCTCGCTGGGAGCAAACCCTGCCCGGTGCGCAGCGGCTGGGGTCAGAGCTCCTGAGCCGGTGGTCTGAGCCGCACCGTCGCTATCACACGCCCGAGCACCTGCTCGATGTGCTGGAAGCGCTGGACCTCCTCTTCACCGAGAACGACGACGCCGACACCCGCCTTCAGGTCCGGCTCGCCGCCTGGTTCCACGACGCAGTGTATGCGGGCGAGGCCGGGAGGGACGAGGAAGCGTCCGCCGCGCTCGCGCAGGCCCGCCTTGCACGCCACCTCGAGCAGCCCGCCGAGGTTCAACGGCTGGTGTTACTCACCGCCACCCACGCGCCAGGCCAAGGGGACCGGCCCGGGGAACTGCTGTGCGACGCTGATCTTTCCGTGCTGGGCCGTCCGCCGGGCGGATACCGGCGCTACCTGTCAGCCGTCCGCCAGGAGTACGCCCATGTGCCGGACGAGGACTTCGCCCGCGGTAGGGCCGCCGTCGTCGACCGTCTGCGGTGCCTTGACCCGCTGTACCGGACAGGGGAGGGGCAGCGGCTATGGGCGGACCAGGCCCAGCAGAACCTGCGGGCTGAGGCCCTTACGCTGCGCTGAGGGGAGGCAGGGTGCAGCGGTAGCGTAAACGTCCGGGCCATCTCGGGTCGGGAGGGGCGGTCTCGACGGTGAAGCCGAGCCGGTGGTAGAAGCCGGCGGCGTCATCGTCGGTTTCCGCGATGAGGGGCATCCCCGGATCCTCGGCCCTGATGAACCGGATGAGAGCAGTTCCCGCGCCGCGTCCGCGGTGGGAAGCACGGACCGCAAGGTACTCCAGCATATTCGCCCTACCGTGAGCACGGTAGCTTGCGAATGCGACAGGTTCCGCGTCCTCAAGCACGCCTATGGTCGCCATCACCGGAAGAACGTCTGCAATCAAACGGTGCAGCTCCTGATCCTCCTGCCCGGCCGCGTCCCGCAGTAGGGCGACGAATGCCTTGGTGCGCAGGGAATCGTCAGGAAGAGCTTCGATCCGGTGCATGAGATCATGGTGGCACATCTTGTTTACAGTGTTTACATTCGGCGGGAGCTGCACAGTTTGGTCGCCGAGCAGCAAGGAGGTGGGGTGTCGCACCGGAAGCGCAATACCTATCGTCACGGCGACCTTCACCGCGCGTTGGTAGCAGCTGGCACTGACCTTGCCCGGGAAGGCGGGCCGTCCGCCGTCGTACTTCGTGAAGTGACGCGCCGCACCGGGGTGACACCGAATGCTGCCTACCGGCACTTCGCCGACAAGCGGGCCCT
>NZ_JAPSHV010000176.1 GCF_031179385.1 Arthrobacter sp.
CATCTCCGGACACCAAAATGCCCCGCTCGCGGCGGGGCATCGTGTTGAGCAGGGTCAGCTGATCTTGCGCGCTGCCCGTCGCTTGCTGAGTTCGTCATCGGGAAAATCCTGGTCCACGGCGTGCTCACTCGGCAACGCTGCAAGGCTTCCTTCGACTTCCCGCCACACACGCCCGACGGCGATACCAAATACTCCCTGTCCGCCCTGGACAAGGTCGATGACTTCATCGGCAGAGGTGCATTCATAGACGCTGGCGCCGTCGCTCATCAGGGTGATCTGGGCAAGGTCCTCCACTCCGCGCTCCCGCAGGTGTTCCACTGCACTGCGGATCTGCTGAAGGGAAACGCCGGTGTCCAGCAACCGTTTGACTACCTTGAGTACCAGGATGTCCCGGAATCCATAGAGACGCTGTGAACCGGAGCCGGAAGCACCGCGAACGGCCGGTTCCACGAGGCCGGTGCGAGCCCAGTAGTCGAGCTGGCGGTAGGTGATGCCCGCAGCCTTGCATGCTGTCGGTCCGCGATAGCCCGCGTCCTCATCGAGCACAGGAAGGTCTTCGGTGAAGAGCAGGCCCTGTGCGCTGGCGGGTATAGCTGCACCCGTAGCGGCTGCGTTGGAACCCGTGCCGGCGTCGCCTTTCGGACTCACGTGTTGCCTCCTCGTTCTGGTTCCCGGGGGGAAGTGGCACAAGCCGAGGTCCACAGGGGGATTAAATGGATGTCTGCCCTGAGTTTACAGCTAGTGCAATGGGAACTGTATGCTTCGACGTTAGATCCCCGGGTGACCGAGGTCAAAGATGCCGCGCATAACAATCTCAGCGTGTCGTTTTCGGCTACTTCTCAAAATCTTCAGGCTCGACATCCGCAAGAAACTCCCGGAACTGCTTGAGCTCGCGCTCCGCGTTGGCCTGGCCCTCCTCGGATGAGTCTTCGTCTCCGTCGCTGTCGGCCTCGGTGATCTCAACGCCGGTGTCCTGCATCACCTGCGGTGCACAATAGATGGGGCAGGGTACGCGCAGGGCGATGGCTATGGCATCGGAGGCCCGGGAGTTCACTGTTGTGCCGTCCTCGAAGACAACCTCGGCGTGGAAAACGGTGTCTTCCACCCGCACGATCCGGACCTCTGTCACTGCGTGATTGAGGGCAGCGACGATGCTCACGAGAAGATCATGTGTCATTGGCCGCGGCGGAATGATGCCCTGCTGCACAAAGGCAATGGCGCTAGCCTCGGGCGCACCGATCCAGATCGGGATGTGGCGGGGACCTCCCGCTTCCTTAAGAAGGACGAGCGGCTGATTGGACGGTAGCTCGATGCGAACGCCTACTACATCCATCTCGATCATGTCTGCCTCCTAGTTTTCCATCCGTGCGATCTGGCCTTGGACGAGGGCACTGTGGAGGTTGAGGCAGAGCTCGCTGATTTCACGGGCAGTTTCCGCCGCCCGGGCCTTCGATGCGACATCGCGGCGTGAGGCGACCGGGGCGACGACGCGCTCAACGAGACCCAGTTCGCGATCTGCTGCTGCTCGGAAAGGACGGAGGTGCCGAGGCTCGATTCCATGGGATTCCAGCTGGACGCAGGCACGGGTGATCTTCAGTGCGTGCTCGTCGAAGCGGCCTTCGACTTCTGAGATGAGCCCGAAAGCCATGAGGTCCCGAATGAGTTCCGGCCGGGCGTTCGCTTCCGCGGCGAGGGTTTCCCGGGTCAGTCGGCGGGCGTGTGATCCGAGCTCACGGGCAAGCTGGTCGGAGACCATCCGAGGAGCGAGGGTAAGGCCCCCGGGCAGGCTCTCCGGCTTCTCTCCCCGATCAATCGCGTCCAGATAGTCCTTGATGACCTTGAGCGGAAGGTACTGGTCGCGCTGCAGTGCAAGAACAAAGCGCAGACGTTCGACGTCGACCGGTGTGTATTTCCGGTAGCCTGCGCGCGTGCGCTGCGGAGTAATGAGGCCTTTTTCTTCCAGGAATCGAATCTTGGATGCACTGATCTGTGGAAAGTCCCCAGCCAGTTCGGTGAGGACCTCCCCTATATTCAGGACGTTCCCGCTCACACGCTCCGGGGCGATACCCACAGGTCGCCGGGACGGCTGGGAGGAGGGCATGAAAGTCCCTAGACCCGACCCTGCGACTGCGACACGCTCCCGGCGGCGTAGAAGGTAAGGCGGAACTTGCCAATCTGAACTTCATGACCGTTCCGCAGCACAACACTGTCAACGCGGTCATTGTTCACGTAGGTGCCGTTCAGGCTGCGCGAGTCAACAACCCGGAAACCTTCCGGACCACGGCGGAACTCCGCATGCTTACGGGACACCGTGACATCGTCAAGGAAAATGTCGGCGTTTGGGTGGCGCCCAGCGGTGGTGACGTCCTCGTCCAGGAGGAATCGTGCCCCGGCATTAGGACCTGTGTGGGCAATCAGCAGCGCGGACCCGGCGGGAAGTGCCGCAACAGCGGAACGTTCCTCGCTGGTGAGACGCGGTTCAACGGTAGGTGATGCAGACTGCGGAGGCAGCCCGATGGTGGTTGTCTCAGGCGAAGGCATATGCGATCCCGAAGCGTCCTCTGCGGCTGCGTTGTTATCGCGTACCATTTGAAAAATCCTTCCCCAAAACACGTGGCCAACCGGTCTCCCGGCTGGCCACATTACATTTGTCCCAGCCGGTGACTCTAGCCTACCTGCTGTGAGTATTCCGAAGAACTGAGAAGTTCCTCAACCACCGAGCGGTCCTCAACCTTGATTTCCAGCAGCCAGCCATCACCGTACGGATCGGAGTTGATCAGGGCAGGATCGCCGTCGAGCGCTTCATTGCGCGTGACGACTTCGCCGCTCACCGGCGCATAGATATCGCTCACGCTCTTGGTGGATTCAACCTCGCCGACGACGTCGGACGCCCCGATCTTCGAGCCGGCCTCCGGCATCTGAACATAGACGACATCGCCAAGCGCGTCTTGGGCGAAATCGGTAATGCCGACACGGACAACTCCATTGTCGTCGGGTGTGGTGACCCATTCGTGTTCGGCGGTGTAGTAAAGGTCTTCGGGAATGTTGCTCATTGTCGGCCTTTCGTGGGCACCGGACGAATAATTCGTGCAAAGCGATGGAATAAGCGGCGGCCCCTTCTCATCCGATCGGGGGCCTCAGGATCGAGTATAGGCACAGTGACAGTGCCGCGCGTCACCCTCTGCCCCAGGTCCGCTCGGCATCCTCCGGCACGTGCGTGCGTGGCGTCCATGGCGTTTGAAGTGACATGCGACAGGATCGACCTATGACTGATTTGCCCTTTCCGATTCAACCAATGCTCGCCAAAGCCGTCGATGCTGTGCCGGATGCCGACAGCGTTCCCGGAGGCCTGAGTTACGAGCCGAAGTGGGACGGCTTTCGGGCCGTGATACACGTCGAGGACGGCAAGTGCGAGATTGGTAGTCGCGGCTCGAAGACGCTCACCCGCTACTTTCCGGAGTTGGTTGATGCGCTGCTCGAGAACCTTCCCGAGAAGTGCGTGGTCGACGGCGAGATAGTGGTGCGTCGGGGAAAGGCCGGCGCCGAGCGGCTGGACTGGGAAGCGTTGTCTCAGCGAATTCATCCGGCGGACAGCAGGGTGAAACTCCTCGCGAAGGAGACGCCGGCGTCGTTCATTGCGTTTGACCTGCTGGGGATCGACGATCATAACCTGTTGGACGTCCCCTTCGCGGAGCGACGGAAGGCTCTGGAGGGCATCGCTGAGACATTCTCCGAGCCTGTGCACCTCTCGCAGGTAACGGACGACGTCGAACTGGCGCGGCGCTGGCTTGTTGAGTTCGAGGGAGCCGGACTGGACGGTGTGGTGGCCAAACCGCTGAGCGCCGGGTACGAACCGAACAAGCGCCGCATGCTGAAGGTGAAACACCACAGAAGTGCTGATGCGGTAGTGCTTGGTTATCGGGTCCACAAGAGCGGCCAGGGTGTTGGTTCACTCCTTCTTGGGCTCTACGACAACAATGGCGAGTTGCGGAACGTCGGCGGTGCATCTGCGTTCTCGGACAAGCGCCGACTCGAGTTGATCGATGAGCTGGAGCCGGATGTCATGCGTGACGAAGACGGTGAGATCATCCGCGGGGAAACGGATCGCAGCCGTTTCGCTTCGGCGAAGGACGTCTCCTACGTACGGCTGCATCCGCGGCGGGTGGTTGAGGTCCGCTATGACCAGATGGAGGGCGACCGGTTCCGCCACAC